>NZ_CAMHWH010000007.1:0-119342 GCF_946188685.1 Streptococcus mitis | reverse complement strand
TGACTTGTCTTAACTTTCTCATAAACGTGTTCTGTATCGCCGTTTGGAAGTTTCTTAGTCTCTACGAAGCGGTAACCTGGGATATCTTTCTTAGGATTTTCACCATCTTCTGTTGGATAGTTTGGAATTTCATTTCCGTCTTTATCCTTGTGACTTGTCTTAACTTTCTCATAAACGTGTTCTGTATCGCCGTTTGGAAGTTTCTTAGTCTCTACGAAGCGGTAACCTGGGATATCTTTCTTAGGATTTTCACCATCTTCTGTTGGATAGTTTGGAATTTCATTTCCGTCTTTATCCTTGTGACTTGTCTTAACTTTCTCATAAATGTGCTCTGTATCGCCGTTTGGAAGTTTCTTAGTCTCTACGAAGCGGTAACCTGGAATATCTTTCTTAGGAGTTGTACCTTCCTCAGTAGTTGTTCCTGGAATTACATTACCATCTTTATCTTTGTGAGTTGTTGTCACTTTTTCATAGATATGTTTTGCATTTCCTTTTTCGTCGATTTCAGTTTTAACTACTTTATATCCTGGAATATCTTTAGATGGTTTAGTTCCGTCTTCTGTTGGTGAAAGAGGGTTACCGTCTTTATCAACATGTGAAGTATCTGGATGTACTGTTGGAGTGTACTTGGCTGTTACTGGTGTACCGTTCTTATCTACACGTTTAACTGTTACACCTTTAGCTTTTCCTACGAAGTCAGGTTCTGGTGTGAAGGTTACTTTACCGTTTTCATCGATAGTGTATGTTCCTTCACCTGGTACTTTCTTCTCAGTTGTGCCATCGTCAAATGTTGGTTTAACAGTTTCATCGATTTCAACTGGAACTTCCTTACCGTTGATTGTAACTTTACCACCTTCAAATGTTGGTGTTCCTTCTTGAGTTTGTCCTTTAGGACCTTCTGATTCAGAATCTTTTGAGGTTGGAGTTACTGGAACGACTACTGGAGTGTACTTAGCTGTGATTGGTGTTCCATTTTTGTCAACACGTTTAACTGTTACACCTGTTGCTTGACCAGTGAATGTTTTCTCTGGTGTGAAGGTTACTTTACCGTTCTCGTCGATTGTGTAAGTTCCTTCGCCTGGTACTTTCTTCTCAGTTGTGCCATCGTCAAATGTTGGTTTTACAGTTTCATCGATTTCAACAGTTTTTTCTTTACCGTTTACAGTTACTTTTCCACCTTCAAATGTTGGTGTTCCTTCTTGAATTGCACCTTGAACATTTGTAGTGATAACATCTGAACTTGTTGGTGTTGCTGGTTTTACAACTGGTGTGTACTTAGCTGTTACTGGTGTGCTGTTCTTATCTTCGCGTTGAACTGTGACACCAGTTCCCTTACCTGTGAAGTTCTTCGCTGGTGTAAAGGTAACTGTTCCGTCAGGAGCTACTGTGTATGTTCCTTCTCCTTCGATGGTTACTGAATCAACTGGATTTCCTGTTTTTGGATCAACCAATTTAGCTGGTTTATCTTCATTGATTTCAACAGTTTTCTCTTTACCATCGATTGTTACTGTTCCACCCTTGAATTCAGGTTTACCTGTTTGAGTTGAACCTTGAACATCTTCTGTTACAGCGCCTGTTCCTGTTGGTGTTACTGGTTTAACTTCTGGTGTGTAGGTTGCTTTAGCTGGAGTTCCGTTCTTATCTTGACGAACTACTTCAACACCTTTAGCTACACCTGTGAATTTTGGTTCTGGCTTGAAGGTTACTGTGCCGTCTGGAGCTACTGTGTATGTTCCTTCGCCTTCAACAGTTAATGAATCTACTTTATCTCCAGTCTTAGGATCTACCAATTTAGCTGGTACTGTATCGTCCATTTCTACAGTTTTCTCTTCACCGTTAACCATAGCTGTTCCGCCTTGGAATTCTGGTTTACCAGTTTGAGTTGCACCTTGAACATCAACAGTTTTAGCAGGTTCTGCTTCTGGTTGTGCAGGAATGATCGATGGAGTATAAGTTGTTGAAACTTTAGTCCCATTTGTGTCTTCTGCTTGAACATTAGCTGGTGTTACTTTACCAGTGTATGATTTATCTGTTGGTGTGAAGGTTACTTCTCCTGTTGCTGGATCGATTGAGTAAGTACCTACTGGCGTTACTCCGTCTTCAGCATAAGCTGGAGTTGTTTGTCCTGCTGGAACTTCATTTCCTTCTTTATCTAGAAGTTTGTATGAATTCTCTTTAATTGGAGCAATGTTGTCTCCAGGAACGAATGAAGGTGTTCCTTTTTGAGTGTCACCTTGGATAGCTTCTGATTTAGCTGCTTCTGCTGTTGGTGTTACAGGAGTAATCTTCGGTGTGTAAGTTGTTTCTACAGCTGTTCCATTTTTATCTTTAGCTTGAACGCGTACTGGTTGTACATCTCCTGAATATGTTTTATCTGTTGGCTCGAATACTGCAACAGCTTTTCCATCTACAGTTTTAAGAGTATATTTACCAATTACGTTTCCTTCTGGATCTTTAGCTGGTACCTCTTTAGCTGGTTTTCCATCTTCATCTAGAAGTGTGTAAGTATCTGGATCGATTTTTACAGATTTCTCTTTACCGTCAATCGTTGTCTTACCAGCTTCAAATGAAACTGTGCTTTCTTGAGTTTTACCTTGTACATCTGTTGTTGTAGCTGGCGTAGATGTTGGAGTTACTCCTACAATTGTTGGTGTATAAGTTGTTGATACTTTTGTTCCATTTTCGTCTTCAGCTTGAACTTTAGCTGGTTGAACTTTACCAACATAAGTCTTATCAGTTGGTGTGAAGGTTACTTTGTTAGTAGCTGGATCAATTGTGTATTCACCAACCTTTTTACCATTCTCATCTAATGCATCGACTGGCCCATTTGCTTCTGTTCCATCTGCATTCAACAATTTAGCTGAGTTTGCTTTGATTGGAACTGATTTCTTCTCACCACCAATTGTTGTTTCACCTGGTGCAAATGATACTGTTCCTTCTTGTGTTTCACCTTGTACTCCTGCTGATTCATCTGGAGTTGCTGTTGGTGTTACTCCTACGATATTTGGAGTGTATGTTGTTGAAACTTTTGTTCCATTCTTATCTTCAGCTTGAACTTTAGCTGCTTGTACTGGTCCAGTGTAAGATTTGTCTGTTGGTTTGAAGGTTACTTCTCCTGTCGCTGGGTTAACAGTGTATTCACCAACCTTATTACCTTTTTCATCTAAAGCATCTACTGGTCCATTTGCTTCTGTTCCATCTGCATTGAGAAGTTTTACAGAGTTTTCTTTAATTGGTACTTCTGTATTTCCTTCTGTAAATGTTGGTGTTCCTTTTTGAATTTCACCTTGAACACCAGTTGAAGTAGATGGTGCTGCTGTTGGGGTTACTGGTGTTACTGTTGGTGTATATTTACCTTTTGAAGTAACTGGAACTTTATTTCCTTCTGAATCAGTCGCTGTTACTGATACTTGTACATTAACACCTTTACCTTCTCCTGTAAATGTTGGAAGTGGTTCGAATCTTACTACACCTGTTGTTGGATCGATTGAGTATGTTCCTTCTCCTTCAACTACCACTTTGCCTTTTTCATTAGCTCCTTCTAGAGAGTATGCTGCTGTTGTCCAGTCTACATTTGTTCCATCTAGAGTGTTTGTTGCTGTATTTAACTCAGAGAAGCGATCTTTTCCTGATTTAGATGTTTGAGTTTGACCCTGCTTTCCTGTAGTTTCATCTTTTGATGGTTGAACTCCATATACAGTTGGTGTATATGTATTTTCTGTCGCTACTGTTACTGGATTTCCTGACTCATCATTGAATGTTACATTTGCTGAAACTTTTATCGGTGTAGCTGTTCCTACAAAGCCTTCTGCTGGAGTGAAACTTACTTCTCCTGTTGTTGAATCGACTGTGTAAGTTCCTTCTTTAGTTGTTACAGAAGCAACTTTATTTCCTGTCGTTGGATCTACTAGTTTGAAATCTGATACTGTAGTTCCTTCTTTTCCATCATTGAAATTATCTGCAATTGAGTCAATTTGTTTTTGACCTTGAGCTCCTGATGATTTCTCTGGATCTGTTACTACGATGTAGTAAGTTGTTTCTGCTACTGCATCTTCTGTAACTTCACCAGACTCTGTTCCATCTACTGTTGGAGTTGTTACAACACCGTTTGAGTCTACTGCTCTCGCTGTTACTTTGTAACGCCCTTTTTGAGATAATACATAAGCATTAGCTCGAGCCAAGTTTGCTTCTGCAGCTGTTTTAAGAGCTGTACGTGCTGTTTCTACAGCTTTTTCAGCCGCAACAGCTTCATCACGGGATGTAGTCTCAGTAGTTTTCAGTGTATCTAACTTAGTTTTAGCTTTTTCCAACTCAGCTTGAAGTGAAGCTTTATATTCTCTAACTCTTTCAAGTTTTTCTTCAGCTAAAGCTTGAGCTGTTGGAGAAATAGAACGTAATTTAAGATTATCTAATGCTTTTTTAGCATCTTCTTCAATACTAGTTTGACGATCTAATAATTCTTGTAGATTTGCTAATTCATTAGCAGCTGTATGTGCATCTTTAATAGCATTTGCTGCTAATTGTGATTTTTCTGCAGCTGTACGTTGAGCTTGAATATAAGCTGTTTCTTCTGCTTGAGCTCCGTTAAAAGTAGTTACTGTACCGTCTGGTGCAGTTGCTGTTACTTTTGTTTTAATCGTATCTGAATCTGTTACTGATGTTTTATCATCGATTGTATCTGCGAATGCTACATTTGCTTTGGTAGATTTAATTAAGTCTACTGATGAACCTTTTGATTCTGAATAACTTGTTGAAGTTCCTGTTGGTTTAGCATTTTGAATTGATGCTACATCTGTAGAAGATGCTTCACGGTATGATACATACCCTTTGAAACCAGAAGTCGTTTCAAGTTTCCATCCTGCGTTTGATTCAGTAGCTGTAACGGTTGAACCATCAGAGGCTGTCCATTGTTTAGATACTGAATCATAATTTACAGTTACAATAGTACCTTGAGCATTGGCTACTTGCATTTTCGGAACATTAGTTACGGTACGAGTAACATCTCCTACTTCTGTAACTTTTCCTTTTTCACGAATTTCAGCAATCTTATCTACTAAGTTAGCTGCATTAGAAGTTGCACTCCATGTACGAGTGAATTCATATACGATGTAATCAATATCTCCGTTTGCTTTCACATCAGTATACACACGTCTTTCAGTTAATGTAGAAGTTCCATTGCCATTGTCTACTAATTGATACGCATCCTCAGTTGGTAAATTATATTTACCAGTAGCACTGTTAAATGTAGCTGTATATTCTTTATTATTTACCCCTTTAACAGTATATACTTCACGTTGTAAATTAGCATGCACTCTATCTGTAGTTGCTTTCGCTGCAATACTATCTACACCTACGTATTTTGTGGATTCTGGAGTTACTGCTAAATTAATGGTTGAATCTCCTGAAGTTGATGCCGCTGCTAGTACTGCTCCTTCTTGTACTGCTGCATTTGTAGTACCTGCAGCTACTGTCCAATTGCCATCTTTAACTACAAGTTTCGTCACTGTTCCATCTGGCATTGTAATTTCCGCAGTATTTGCACCTTTTGAAATCATTACAGGTACAGTTGTTGCATAAGCTTCAACATTCTTAACTGTAATCTTAGGAGCTACCGCAATCGTAATATTTTCATGCGCTTCTTGACCATTCATATTCCATTGATTTGAATTACCTGCAATTGTAGCATTATTATAGTCTTTTGCTAAAACAGCCGCTGTGAAAATTCCAGATTCCGTTGCTGTCCCTGTAATTAACCCAGTTTGTGGAGTATAATCTAAACCTGGGATTACATCATTAATAGTAGTTTTTTCTCCATTTTTTGCATAAGTACCATTTACAGTTGTGTGAGCTGTAACTGGACGTGGTCCATTCATAGTTGTCAATGTTGATCCATCTTTAGCAGTAAAAGTAGCATTATAAATCCCTTTATTTACTGTTTTTGCACCAGCGATTACTCGTTCACCGTTAACTGTATAATTAGTAGCATCATCACGTGTCATCGCATCATTATCAACATATTTAATATCATGACTTACTTCATCTCCAATAGTGACTAATTTAGATGAACCTTGAATTAATGGTGCAGTTGTATCTTGCCAGCCCATCCATCCTGAACGTAAGTTTTGGAAATCCATTACTTGTGTTGTTCCATCTGGTTTTGACACAGTTACTTTATAACGCATATCGTATACACCATTTTGAATGCTTGATGATACATATCCTTCAATTGTATCCGCTTTTTCATTATAAGCAGCACCCGGGATTAAGTTAGTTAATTCAATATTTGTAATCTTATATCCTGCTGCAGTAGCGGCATCAGAAAGACTAAAACGTTTCTTTACATCAGTTACATAAATGTAGTGATTTCCTTGTTCATAAGTATATCCATAAATTTCTGTTGCAAGGAATTCATATGCTCCATTAGATCCATACTGTGCATTTTGATCTAATGTACCTACTATAGTACTTCCTGTCGGACGTAATTTACCTTTCCATAGTTCAGCTTCTTCACCTAATTTTTGTGCTTCTTCTCTAGATAATGGAATATCCGTACGACCATTTTTACCAGCAACTGAGTTCACAGCTTCTGGTTGTTCTGTATTCTCAGATTGATATCCATGAACATAAATACGGTATGTTGAGTTGCCATCAAGTTCATAGTAAGATTTACCTGTCGCTGTAGCAAACTCCCCATTTTTCTTTCTTAATTCTGTTGAAGAATATGTATATCCTTCATTTGCAGAACGTAAGTTAGATCCTTTTTCGATTTCTTTTCCATTACGTTCATCTTTTGAGCCTGTATTTTCGATAGCGTTTGAATCAGACTTTTTCTCAGTATTTTCTGTTTTCTTCCCTACAGTTTCTTTACCATTTGTAGTGTCAACTGCTGGAGTTTCTTTTTTCTCAACTGGTTTATTTTTTAGTTTTGAGTTTACAGTCGTTACAAGTTTGTTGTAAGCAGCTTTTAACTCATCTTGACTTGTAGCACTTGAAAGAGCTGCCTTAGCTGACTCCAAGTCAGCACTCAAAAGAGCCAAACTTTCGTCTGTCTTGTTTGCATATTTTCCAGCAGCGAGTTTCCCAGCTACTTCATTCACATAAGACTCAAGTTGAGACTTGTCTAGTTTAGGACTCACTACTTCAGGCTTAGCTTCTTCTACTTTTACTTCCTTCGCAGTTTCTACTTTAGCCGTTGCTCCATTCTCTTCAGTATTAGGTGATACTACTGCCACATCAGAAACATTTCCATTAACTGCTGTTTCTGAGGCTGATACTGCTCCATTTCCAAGGAACATCAATCCAGCTGCAATGGCTACTGATGCTGCTCCAAAGCTATATTTACGAATACCATAACGGATGTATTTTTCTACTCTAAAATCTTGTTGTTGCTTGACTTTCATCGAGACTAACAACCTCCTTTTGTTTTATATCATGTTTATATATATAGTAAAAATTAAAATTCCTTCATTTCATCATAAATAAAGGAATCTCTCCAGATACTATATTTCTTTCGAAACATGTATATTCATTCTATCACACCAGCTAGTAATATTCAATTTATTTGCTTGAAAATAACATGAAAATTTCAATTTTTATCTATGTCATTCTCTAAAAAATAGTAAAAATTGTCTGAATTATATAAAAAACTCTACTTTTTTTAACTTTTTCCACTATTTTTTGACATTTCAACACACTTTCGAATTCGCTCACATTATATAAACGTATATTATTTTGAATTGATTTTCATTTCTATATATTTTATTTTTGTATATTTATTAATTAAATCCGTTTGATTTTTTTCAAAAATATTTTATCATCTGTATTTCAATATTTAAAAGTATATTGAATACCAATCTCAACTAAATTCATTTAGAATTTCTGATTTAGCTGTTAAAAATTTTCATTTAAAGTTAGCTAAGAGCCAAAAAACCGATGAAATAAATCATCGGTTTTCTATTTGATGCGGATTAGATTAGCTAATTAGAAATTGTTTCACTTAATCTTCTTTCTTCTTGCGAGCTACAAGACCAAATCCACTCAATACTCCGAGAAGTCCAAGTGCTGCAAGGTTAGCATGGTCTTCTGTACCAGTATTTGGCAATTCACGCTTACCTTCAGCTTCTTTCACTGCTGTTGCTTGTACTGGTTGTGCTGGAGTAGCCGGTACTTGAGGTTTAGCTGGCTGTTCAGGCATTGCTGGAGTAGCTGGCTCAACTGGTTGTACTGGTGTTTGAGATTGCACCTTACGGTAAACATTGCGAACATTTCCATTCGCATCTGTTTCTGTACGAACTAACTCATAGCCTTCTAATGATTTACGTGGATGTGAACCATTTTCATCAGGAATAATCAATTCACCATTTTCATCTACAAATGTTGTTAACACTTTTTCTGTAATTGGTGTTGGATTATATGGATTTACTGATGGAGTTGGTGCTGGAGTTGTTACTTTTTCGTAGACATGCTCCACATCACCATTTGGAAGTTTCTTAGTTTCTACGAAACGATAACCTGGGATATCTTTCTTAGGTTGTTCGCCGTCTTCTGTTGGATAGTTTGGAATTTCGTTTCCGTCTTTATCCTTGTAACTTGTCTTAACTTTCTCATAAACGTGTTCTACATCGCCATTTGGAAGTTTCTTAGTCTCTACGAAGCGGTAACCTGGAATATCTTTCTTAGGTTGTTCACCGTCTTCAGTTGTTGTTCCTGGAATTACATTTCCATCTTTATCTTTGAATGTTGTAGTTACTTTTTCGTAAACGTGTTCTGTATCTCCGTCTTCAGTAGTTCTAGTTTCTACAAATTTATAGCCTGGGATATCTTTCTTAGGCGTTGTTCCCTCCTCAGTTGTTGTTCCTTCGATTACGTGTCCTTCTGAATCTACGAATGATGTAGTTACTTTTTCGTAAACATATTCTGTATCTCCATTTGGAAGTTTACGAGTTTCTACTACTTTGTATCCTGGAACTTCTTTTGAAGTTTTTGCTGGAGTTGTTCCTTCTTCTGTTTCTGTTCCTGGAATTGGGTTTCCATTTCTATCTACGTGTTTAGTTGTTACTGGTTCGTAGATGTGTTTCGTATTCCCTTTTTCATCCGTTTCAGTTTTAACAAGTTTGTATCCTGGAATTGCTTCTGATGGTTTTTTACCATCTTTAGATGGGATAAGTTCTGTTTCTGCACCATCTTTTCCTATGACTACAAATTTAGTGTCAGGACGTACAGTTGGTGTGTAAGAAGCTCTAACTGTTCTTCCGTTTTTATCTTTACGAGCTACTTCTACAGGTGTTGCTGTTCCTACGAATCCTTCTTCTGGAGTGAATGTCACTTTACCATTTCCATCGATTGTGTATGTTCCTTCTCCTGGTACTACTACTGGTTCATCAGTCGGTTCTCCAGTTTCTGGATCTACTAATTTAGCTGGAACTTTTGTATCTACATCACCTTTGAATTCTGGAGTATTTGATTGTGGAGTGTTTTAGCACCTTCTGATACTACATCTTTCGTAGTTGTTTTACCTAATACTGTTGGAGTGTAAGTAGCTGTTACTGGTGTTCCATTCTTATCTACACGTTTCACAGTTACACCTTTCGCTTTTCCTACGAAGTTTGGCTCTGGAGCGAATGTTACTTTACCGTTCGCATCGATTGTGTAAGTTCCTTCTCCTGGTACTTTCTTCTCAGTTGTTCCATCTTCGAATGTTGGAGCTACTTTGTCATCAATCTCTACTATTACAGTTTTACCATTTACTTTAGTGGTTCCTGGTGTAAATACTGGTGTTTCTGATTGAGGTTGACCTTTATCACCGATTGATGTTACATCTTTAGAACTTGGAGTTACTGGTAATACTACTGGAGTGTATTTCGCTGTAACTGGTGTTCCGTTTTTGTCCACACGTTTAACCGTTACTCCGCTAGCTTTACCTGTAAAGGTCTTTTCAGGAGTAAATGTTACAGTTCCGTCTGGAGCTACTGTGTAAGTTCCTTCTCCTGGTACAACTTTTGTAGTTGAACCATCTTCAAATGTAGCTGGTTTAGTATCATCAAGTTCTACAGTTTTTTCTACACCGTTAATGGTTGTTTTACCTGCTTCAAAAACTGGTTTACCTTTTTGAGTTGCACCTTGTACATCAGTAGTTACTTCATCAACTGAAGTTGGGGTTACTGGTTTAACAGTTGGAGTGTATTTTGCAGTTACTTCTGTTCCATTTTTATCCACACGTTTAACAGTTACTCCACTAGCTTTACCTGTGAATTGTGGTTCTGGAGTAAATGTTACTACACCATTTTCATCAACTGTATATGTTCCTTCTCCTGGTACTACTTTTTCTGTTGTTCCATCGTCAAATGTTGGTTTAACAGTTTTGTCGATTTCTACAGTTACTTCTTGACCATTAACTGTTGTTTTACCAGCTGTAAATACTGGAGTTCCAGTTTGTTTAGCACCTTGTACATCTTCAGAGATTACGTCATCTGATGTTGGAGTAACTGGTTTAACAGTTGGTGTGTATTTAGCTGTAGCTGGAGTTCCGTTTGTATCTTTACGTTGAACTTCAACACCTTCAGCTTTACCTGTGAAGTTTGGTTCTGGTTTGAATGTTACTTCACCAGTTTTTGGGTTAATTGTGTAAGTTCCTTCTCCTGGTACTTCTACTGAAGTTTCGTCAGTTGGTTCACCAGTTTCTGGATTGATTAATTTAGCTGGTACTTGAGGATCGATAGGAGTCTTAGTGTTTCCTTCAGTAAATGTTGGAGTTCCACTTTGCTCTTGGCCTTGTGCACCTTCAGAAGTTATTCCTTTAGCAGTTGGGGTAACAGGCGTAATATTTGGAGTGTAAGTAGTTGTTACTGGAGTTCCATTTGTATCTTTTGCTTGAACCGTTACTGGTTGAACTTCTCCTGAGTAAGATTTATCTGTTGGAGTGAATACTGCAACTGGGTCTTTACCAGGCTCTTTTGTTAATGTGTATTCACCAATTACTTTACCATTTGTATCTTTAGCTGGTACTTTTTCAGCTGGTTGACCTTTATCATCTAATAATGTGTAAGTATCTGGGTCGATTCCTACAGTTTCTTCAGTTTTTTCTTTCGTCATTGGGTTTTCAACTTCAACTACCCCACCTTTGAATTTAACAGGTTGGCTTTGAGTTTGACCTTGAATATCTGAAGTTACTGATGGTTCTGCAGTTGGTTTTGTACCGATTACTACGGCTGTGTATTTACCAAGTGCTTGCGTTCCATTTTTGTCCACACGTTTAACAGTTAATTCAGTACCTTTACCAACGAAGCCTTTTTCTGGTTCAAATGTTACAGTTCCGTCTGCAGCTACTGTGTATTTTCCTTCTCCTGGAATTACTTTTTCTGTTGAACCATCTTCAAATGTTGCTGGTTTAGTTTCATCGATTTCAACAGTTTTTTCAATACCGTTAACGATTGCTTTACCACCAACAAAGTTTGGTTTACCACTTTGTACTTTTCCTTGAACACCTGCAGTTAGAACTTCTGTTCCTTCTGGTGTAGCTGGTTTAACTACTGCTGTGTATTCTGCAGTAACTGGAGTTCCATTTTGATCTTTACGAACAACTGTCATTGTTGTTCCTTTACCATGGAATTGAGGGTCTGGTTTGAATGATACAGTTCCATCTGGAGCTACTGTATAAGTTCCTTCTCCTGGAATAACTTTTTCAGTTTTACCATCTTCGAATGTTGCTGGTACTTTATCATCCATTGGTACTTCTACTTCTTTACCATCAATTGTAGTTTTACCAGGCTTGAATGCTGGTTTACCACTTTGAGGTGCACCTTGAATATCTTCCGTAAATGTATTCACGCCTACTGGAGTCACTGGTTTAACAGTTGGTGTATAAGTAGCTGTAGTTGGAGTTCCATTTGCATCTTTTGCTTGAACTGTTGCTGGTACTGGAGTACCTACGAAGTCTTTATTTGGTGTAAATATCACTTTACCTGTTGCTGGATCAATTGTATACGTACCAACTTCTTTTCCGTTAGCGTCTTTTGCTGGAATTGTTGTTGCATCAGTTGGTTGTCCAGTAGCTGGATCGATTAATTTAGCTGGTTGTTCAGCATCAATCTTCATAGGAACTTTATCGTTACCTGGTGTAAATGTTGGAGATCCTTCTTGAGGTTGTCCTTGTACACCTTCAGTAGATTTTGGAGTTCCTGTTGGTTCAACTGGAGTGATGCTTGGAGTATAAGTTGTTGTTACTGGAGTTCCATTTGTGTCTTTGGCTTGAATCGTAACTGGTTCAACTTCTCCTGCATATGTTTTATCAGTTGGAGTAAATACCGCAGTTGCTTTACCGTCTACAACTTTAAGTGTGTAAGTACCGATAACATCTCCTGCTGGGTTTTTAGCTGGTACTGATTCTGCAGGTTGTCCATTTTCATCTAATAGTTTGTATGAAGTAGTGTCGATTGGCACTTCTTTTTCAACACCGTTAACAGTTGCTTTACCAGGTTTGAAGGTTACTTCTTTCGATTGTTCAACACCTTGTGCATCAGTTGTTTCAGCTGGTGAAGCAGTTGGTGTTACACCTACGATTGTTGGAGTGTAAGTTGTTGAAACTTTTGTTCCATTTTCGTCTTCTGCTTGAACCTTAGCTGGCTGTACTTTACCCTTGTATTCTTTGTTAGTTGGTGTGAAGGTTACTTTGTTCGTAGCTGGGTCAATTGTGTATTCCCCTACTTTGTTTCCATCTGGATCCAAAGCATCTACTGGAGTACCAGGAGCTACTGGATTACCTGAAGCATCAAGTAGAAGCGCTGAGTTAGCTTTAATTGGTACTGATTTTTTCTCACCTTCTACTGTTGTTTCACCAGGTGCAAATGATACAGTTCCATCTTGTGTTTGTCCTTGGATACCCGAAGATTGAGCTGGAGTTGCACTAGGTGTTACACCTACGATATGTGGAGTATAAGTAGTACTTACTTTAGTTCCGTTTTTATCTTCTGCTTGTACTTTAGCTGGTACAACTTTTCCAGTGTAAGTTTTATCTGTTGGTGTGAATGTTACTTCACCTGTTGCTGGGTTTACTGTGTATTCCCCTACTTTATTTCCTTTTTCATCTAAAGCATCAACTGGGCCATTTGCTTCTGTTCCATCAGCATTTAATAATTTCACAGAATTTTCTTTAATTGGTACTTCTGCATTTCCTTCTGTAAATGTAGGAGTTCCTTTTTGAGTTTCCCCTTGTACTCCTGCTGAGTCTGATGGCTTAGCTGTTGGCGTTACAGCAGTTACTGTTGGAGTGTATTTTGTAGTTGCCGTAGCTGTTACATCTTGTCCGTCTTTATTTTGACCTACTGGTGCTGTTAATCTTACATCAACACCTGTTGCAGTTCCTTTAAATGTTGGAAGTGGTTGGAAAGTTACTTCACCTGTTGTTGGGTTAATTGTATAAGTTCCTTCACTATCTACTGTTACTGTGTCTGCTGGATTTCCAGTTTTTGGATCAATTAGAGTCGCAGGATATTTTTCACTTGGAGTTACTGTTGTAGCAGTTTCAGAATCACCTTCTGTTTTAAATGTTGGTGTTTTCTTCTGTTCTTTACCTTGAATATCTGTTGATGTTTCAGGGGCAGCAGTAATTTCTTTTGGAGTTACTGTTGGAATATAAACAGCATCCATAGTTTTTGTAGCTCCTGCTGAGTGAGTTCCATCATTGATGTTTTCAAGTCCATTTTGTCTTGTTAATGCAGTCCATCCACTTGATTGACCATTTGAGTCTACCGCACGTAGTACGATACCATCAGCTTTACCTACGAAGTTAGCTTCTGGAGTGAAAGTAATCTTATCATCTGTTACTGTATAAGTACCTTGACCTGCTTTAGTGTAATTTTTTGTTAATGTTCCATCTGGATTAACGATCATTACACCTTCAGATTGAACTTTCTTAGTAGTTTCTGCACTAATTACATTACTTTGTTCAGTGTAGTGAATTTTACCGTATGAGTTAAATGTAGTTTTACCATTGTTAGAACCTAAGTCAGATGCATCATCACCTGATGGACGTGTTCTAAACTCGATACCAACTGATTGAGTTTCACCTTGTTTACCAGTAGTTTCTTCTTTATCTCCACGTGGTGGGTGAGCTACTTGAATTTGGTTATCTTCAACTTCCCCAGAGTATGCAATTCCATTTGGTCTTTCTACTTGAGCTTCATCTTTTGCGATACGAACACGGAAGTTCACAACATCTTTGCTAGTGTCGATTACTTGAGTATTCTTAAATGTTAATTCTACAATTTGGTTGTTTCCATTTACTTGTACAACATCGGATTGTTCACCTTCATCAAATTTACCATTTCCGTTGAAGTCGATAAATCCACGCACATAAGCCGGTGCAACTGTATCTGTATACTTGTCATTACCATTTGCTGAAGCGTAAAGTTTTACTTTATAAGTATTATCTGGCCCTTGGATGAATTTAACTTCTGGAGCTCCTGTATCAACGTTTGTGTGTACATGTTCTTCTGAAATTAATTGATCTACACCTTCATCTCCAGTTTCTGTTGCATCATCAGAACCTATTCCACGTACTCTTGTACCTGGTGCAGAGTCAATATCTGCTTTAACTTTACCTAAGAATGGTTGTTGAATTTGTTTAATTGCCTTTGTATCATAATCAATAGATTGAGTTCTTAAGTAGTGTTCAGCCATTCCATAAGATTCTGGAAGATCTCCGAAATCTGAGAACTTAATACCGATCATAGAAGACTGTTGTCCAGAAGACATGATATAAAATCCTACTTCACTTACATTTGCTGTAGATAATACTGGAGTTCCTGCTCCACTATTATTACGATATCCACCGAATACTTGAGAACCAAGACCTGCAGTAGCGGCATCAGGAGTTGCAAATTTTCCACCATTTAAGGCGTTATAGAATTTTTCATCTTGCCATTTAAGGATAGCAGTTTTACCACCATTCATATCTTTAAATTTATCAAGTGGAACATAAGCATTTTTATTTGAACTATAACCAACAATCGCAGCTAAGTCCCATGGAGTACCATTAGTTGTATAAATTTCAGACTCAAGTGTCCCGATATCTTCCCCAGATGTCATAACAATACCAGGTTTTACAGGTTTACCATTATAAGTCGCTGTTACATCGAATTTAACTCCAGCCGCTTGACCATTTTTAGGTTGTCCTGCAGGGTTTGTTCCTGCAATTGTTGTTTTAGCTTTACCAGTTGTCAGACCAGAATTAGCAACGTGAGTATATCTATTTTGAGGATTCGCTCCAAGTCCTGTTGCTCCATTTTCTGGATTAAATTTATTTTCTTTATCCGGTTGATAAGAACTTTCTAAATCAGTTCCAGCTACACGGTTTTTGAATATTTCAGTTGATTCAAATGGTTTCAATTCTTTAACCGTCATTGTAACGACATAACCAGGAATCAATTCTTTTGTATATGTAGAACCAATTTGAAGTTGGTTAGATGCCGTTAGATTTGTCCACGCACTTGTATCTCCAAAGTCTAACCATTGGATTTGATCATTTAAGTCTTTAATTTCTTTTAAGTTATCTTCTTTCGTTTTAACTTTGATATCTGATAATGAAGAATAACCATGATCTTCTAACCATTTTTTACCTGTTTCAGTAGAGGCATCTTTAAGTGCTGTTGTTTGAGCATCTGCCAAGTTTACTGCAAACTTACCATCACGACCGATTCCTGCATTTTTCAATTCATTGTAGACTGCAAGGATTGATTCGTTGAGGCGTTCCAATTGAGCGTCTACTTGCTCTTTTGTGACACTCTTATCAGCAAGAAGAGCCTTAGTTTCAGTAAGAACTACTTGGTTTTTAGCGACTGCTGCTGTAACTGCTGCCTTGTTTTCTTCTTTGACATCTGCCTTAGCAAGCTCAGTTTCAGCCAATTTATTCGTTACTTCAGCTTCTGACGATACTTGTGTCAGAGTTGTTGTAGCTACTGAAAGAGCTTTTTCAACTGGAGTTGCAGTTTTTTCTGCTTCAGCTTTTGCAGCTTCTTTTTCAGCTGCTAGTTTCTTATCGAAACCAACAGTATTTGACTCAGTAACAACTGTGCTCAAAGCTGATACAGTTTCTGCTTGGACATCTACATCGACTTGACTAGCATCTGCTTTTGCAAGAGTTGCTTTAGCTGTTGCCAATACTTCCTTAGCTGAGCTTACCACTGTAGCATCTGCATATTTAGCAGTTGAAAGTTTAGACTCTAAAGTAGCAATACTTGCTTCAAGGATAGCCTTGTTTACTTTCTTAGCTTCTTCTACTTTCACTTCAGGTTTCACTTCTGCAACTTTTTCAGTTTCTACTGTTTCAGCTTTAGACTCAGCCTTTTCATTCTCCTTATCATCTTGACTAGGAGCAACTGTTGAAATAGCTATTTCAGCTGATTGCACTTCCGTTGCTGATACCGCACCGTTACCTAGGAACATTAAACCAGCAGCAATAGCTACTGATGCTGCACCAAAGCTGTACTTACGAATACCGTAACGAATGTACTTTTCTGTTCTAAAATCTTTTTGTTGTTTGCCTTGCATGAGACTAACAACCTCCTTCTATATCATTTTTTAATATCTTGAAAATAAAAAATTTCGGCATTTGTAAACATTTGACATAACAATGTTTTATGTGTCGAAAACCTGCACTTAAGATACAAATTAATAATAACACATCTATTTCATAAGTTCAAAGTATTTGACTTATAATTTTCACCAAAATAAATAAATTTTATATTTCAAAGTTACTTTTTGGATTATAATGTTTAATATATGTTTCGTTTTTTATATTTTTAATTTTTATTTTATAAAATATAATGAGATGTTTTTAGTTTTTATCGAATTTTAATACTTTATTCTTCAGAAAATGTTTGACAAGCACAGAAAAACCAATGATCAAAAATCATTGGTTTCTACTTTACTAAATACTCATTAGAAAAAATCGAATTAATCTTCTTTCTTCTTGCGAGCTACAAGACCAAATCCACTCAAGACTCCGAGAAGTCCAAGTGCTGCAAGGCTTGCATTGTCTTCTGTACCAGTATTTGGCAATTCACGCTTAGCTTCAGCTTCTTTCACTGCTGTTGGTTGTACTGGTTGTGCTGGAGTAGCTGGTACTTGAGGTTTAGCTGGCTGTTCAGGCATTGCTGGAGTAGCTGGCTCAACTGGTCTTGGAGTTGGCATCTCAACTTTCTTGAAGATATGTCTGATGCTTCCATTTGAATCTGTCACGGTCTTGACGTATTCGTAACCTGGAATTATTCCTGGCTCTTTAGAACCTGGTTCAGATGGTTTCACTGGATTACCATTTTCATCTGTCCAAATTGTAATATTTTGATTACCTGGATTTGGTTGAGGAACAGGTGAAGGTGTTGGAGCTGGTGGTGTTACTTTTTCATAAACATGCTCGACATCACCATTCGGAAGTGGTTTTGTTTCTACGAAGCGGTAGCCTGGAATATCTTTCTTAGGTTGTTCGCCTTCTTCTGTTGGAGTATTTGGAATTGGATTTCCATCTTTATCCTTGAAGAATGTTTTCACTTTTTCGTAGATATGCTCAGTATCTCCATTTGGAAGTGGTTTAGTTTCTACGAAGCGGTAGCCTGGGATATCTTTCTTAGGTTGTTCTCCTTTTTCAGTTGGAACTTTTGGAATTGGATTTCCATCTTTATCCTTGAAGAATGTTTTCACTTGTTCATAGATATGACGAGTATTTCCATGCTCATCAGTAATTGTTTCTTTATATCTATATCCTGGAATATCTACCTTAGGTTGTTCTCCATCTTTACTTGGGAATCCTGGAATTTCTTTACCATTTTCATCTACATAGTCTGTTCCTGGACGAACTGTTGGAGTGTATTTCGCAGAAATATCTTTTCCTGCTTTATCTTTTCTTACAACAGTCACACCTTCTCCAGTTCCTACGTAATCTTCTTCTGGAGTAAATGTTACTTTACCATCTTTATCGATAGTATAAGTTCCTTCTCCGTCAACAACCATCTTAGTTGAACCATCAGAGAATGTTGGTGGTACATCTAAATCTACGTCTCCTGTGAACTCTGGAGTTTCAGATTGAGGAGTATTCTTAGGTCCTTCTGTAGTTTTGTCTACAGTCGCTGTTACTGGTGTTACTGTTGGAGTGTATTTAGCCGTTACTTCTGTTCCGTTCTTATCTACACGTTGTACAGTTACTCCTGTAGCTGTTCCTAGGAATTCTGGTTCTGGTGTGAATGTTACTTCTCCAGTCTTAGGATTAATTTTGTATGTTCCTTCGCCTTCAACTGTTACAGAATCAACTGAATCACCTGTCTTAGGATCGATTAGTTTCGCTGGTTCGTCAGTATTAATTTCAACAGTTTCTTCTTTTCCATTGATTTTCACTGATCCACCATTGAATACTGGTGTTCCTGTTTGTGGTTGACCTTTAGGTCCTACTGATGTCTTATCTTCTCCAGTTGGCGTTACTGGCACTACTTTTGGAGTATACTTAGCTGTTACTGGCGTTCCATTCTTATCTACACGTTGAACTTCTACACCTTCTCCTTTTCCAGTAAATTGCGGTTCTGGTTGGAATTTAACTTTACCATCTTCGATTGTGTATGTTCCTTCTCCAGGAATTACTACTGGTTCATCAGTTGGTTCTCCTGTTTCTGGATCAAGAAGTTTAGGTGCTTTTGTTTCATCAATCTCAACAGTTTTTGGTACACCATTAACCGTTACTGTTCCACCTTTGAATTCTGGTAATCCTGTTTGTGCTTTACCTTGAATATCTTTAGATTTAGCTGGTGTTGCTGTTGGAGTTACACCTTTAACTTTAGGTGTATAGCTTGCTTCTACAGGTGTTCCGTTCGCATCTTTCACTTGAACAGTTACCCCTGTTGCTTGACCAGTAAATTGTGGTTCTGGTGTGAATGTTACTTCTCCAGTCTTAGGATCGATTGTGTATTTTCCTTCATCAGGAATCACTATTGTGGTTTTATCAGTTGGCTTCCCTGTTTCTGGATCGATTAATTTCGCTGGTTGCTCATCAGTAATTGTAATTGCAACATCAGGATTTCCTGGTGTGAATTTTGGTGTTCCATTTTGTTCAGCACCTTGTACATCTTCTGACGTAACGTCTTCTCCTGTTGGTTTAACTGGAGTTACCGTTGGAGTGTATTTAGCTTTTACAGGTGTTCCGTTTGTATCTTCACGTTGAACTTCTACACCTGTAGCTGTTCCTGTAAATTGTGGTTCTGGTTGGAATTTAACTTTACCATCTTCGATTGTGTATGTTCCTTCTCCTTCAACTGTTACAGAATCAACTGGATTACCTGTCTTAGGATCGATTAGTTTTGGAGCTTTTGTTTCATCAATTGGAACAACTTTCTCTTCGTCATTAACCGTTACTGTTCCACCTTTGAATTCTGGTAATCCTGTTTGCGCTTTACCTTGAATATCTGTTGTTTTAGCTGGTGTTGCTGTTGGTGTTACAGGTTTAATGTTAGGTGTGTACGTAGTTCTTACTGGAGTTCCGTTTGTATCTTTTGCTTCAATTGTTACTGGTGGAACTGGCCCTACATATGTTTTGTCTTCTGGTGTGTATACTGCAACTGGATCTTTACCAAGTTCTTTCACAAGAGTATACTTACCGATTACTTTATTTGGATCTTTTGGATCTTTTACAACCACTTCATTAGTTGGTTTTCCATCTTCACCTACTAATGTAACTGAACCTGGATTAATCGGTACTGGATCTGATTTAATTGGATTTCCAACTGGATCTTCTAAATCTGCAGTTCCACCTTTGAATGTAATAGGTTGTTTTTGTGTTGCACCTTGTACATCCGTTGATTCAGCTGGCTTAGCTGTTGGTTTAACCCCTACGATTACTGGAGTATAATCAGCTGTTGCCGGTGTATTGTTTTTATCAACACGTTGAACTGTTACTGGTTGTACTGGCCCTACATATGATTTATCTTCTGGTGTGAATTTCACTACTCCTGTAGTCGGATCTAAAGTATATTTACCGATTACATTTCCTTCTGGATCTTTCGCTGGAAGTTCATTTGAAGGAACAGGTTGCTTCGTTTCTGGGTCAAGTAATGTTGCTGGTTTATCGTAATCGATTGGTACTGCTTCATTACCTGGTTTGAAGTAAGGTTTACCATTTTGTTCTTGACCTTGTACTCCTGTAGTCACATTATCGAATCCTTGTGGTACTACTGGTTTAACAATCGGTGTGTATTTCGCAGTAGCTGGTGTTCCATTGGTATCAACACGTTTTACAGTTACACCTCTAGCTACTCCTGTGAAGTCTTTTTCTGGTTGGAAGTGAACTGTTCCATCTGAATCTACTGTGTATGTTCCTTCTCCTGGTACTACTTTTTCAGTTGTTCCATCTTCAAATGTTGCCGGAACTTTATCATCGATTGGGAATTCATCGTCCCCTGGTGTAAAGACTACTTTACTTTGTTGAGGTTTTCCTTGAAGGTTTGTCGTAGTTTTATCTTGTCCTTCTGGTACTACTGGAGTCACAGTTGGAGTATAAGTTGTTTCTACTTTTGTTCCGTTTTTGTCTGCCGCTGTTACTTTAGCTGGGGCTGGTGTTCCAGTAAAGTCTTTATCTGGTTGGAATGTAATTACTCCAGTTTCTGGATCTAAAGTATAAGTACCGACTTCTTTTCCATCTTTAAGAGCTGGCATTGTTGTGACTTCTGCACCTGTTGGATCTACAAGTTTCACTGTAGATTTATCGATTGGCGCTGTTTCGTCACCTTCTTTGAACATTGTAGTAGCATCTTGAGTTTGTGGTTTACCTTGTTTTCCACTTGTTTCTTTTGGTTCTGCAGTTGGTTCTACTGCTTCCACTTCTGGAGTGTAGTCTCCACTAGATGTAACTTCAACTTTATTTCCTTCTGAATCTGTTGCTGTTACAGCTACTTTAACATCTACTCCTTTTGCTTTACCTTTGAAGCTTGGTTCTGGTTGGAATGTTACTACTCCCGTAGCTGGATCAATCGCATATGTTCCTTCGCCTTCTACTACAACTTTACCTTCTTCATTCGCACCTTCTAATGAGTACTTAGCTGTAGACCAGTCTACATTTGTTCCATCTGGAGTGTTAGTTCCTGTGTTTAATTCAGAGAAACGATCTTTTCCTGATTTAGATTCTTGAGGTTGTCCTTGTTTTCCTTTAGTTTCATCGCTTGATGGTTTAACCCCATATACAGTTGGTGTGTAAGTAGTTGAAGATTCTACTACTACTGGTTGCCCATCATCACCTGTTAATGTTACATTCGCTGAAACTGTTAATGGTTTAGCTGTACCGATAAATCCTGGAGCTGGTGTGAAGTTCACTTTACCTGTGTTTTCATCAATTTCATAAGTACCTTCATCAGTAGTTACAGAACTTACTTTTTTACCAGATAATGGGTCAACTAGTTTGTAGTCAGATACTTCTGCATTATTTGGTAAACCAGTCTTGAATCCTGTTTCCATTGAATCAGTTTGTTTTTGTCCTTCTGCTCCAGCAGATTTTTCAGGTTTAGAAACTACAATGTAGTAAGTTGTTTCTGCAACTGCATCTTCTGTAACTTCTCCTGAATCTGTTTTTCCTACTGTTGGAGTTGTTACAACACCATTTGAGTCAACAGATCTTACTATTACTTTATAACTTCCATATTCACCTAATGTATATGCTGCGATTTCTGGGTTTGCTAAGTTTTTCTCAGCTGCTGTTTTCAATGCTTCACGAGCTGTTTCTACAGCTTTTTCAGCTGCAAGAGCTTCATCACGAGCTGATTTCACTTTTGCTTCTACATCAGGTAATGCTGCTGCCGCTTTATCTAATTCTGCTTTTAGTGATGCTTGTTGTTCTTTTGCCGCATTTAATTTCTTCTCAGCTAAATCTCTCGCTGTTGGTGAAATTGTACGAAGATTTAAATCGTCTAAAGCTTTTTGAGCATCTTCTACAATTCTATCTTGACGGTCTACTAATTCTTGAATTTTCGCTAATTCATTATTTGCTCCTTGAGCGTTCGCAATCGCTTCTGCTGCTGCTTTTGTTTTTTCTGCTGCAGTACGTTGTGCTTGAATATATGCTTTTTCTTCTGCTTCTGCTAAATTAAATTCTTTTTTAGCTCCACTTGGTGAAGTTACTGTCAATTTAGTTTTAATTGTCTCAGATTGAGCATCATCTGACTCATCGTCAATTTTATCTTCAAATGCTACATTTGCTTTTGGTGATTTCAATAAGTCTACAGAATTCCCTTGAGTATCTGAATAACTTGTTGAAGTTCCAGTTGGTTTATCATTTTGAATAGAAGCTACGTCTGTTCCTGTTGCTTCACGGAAAGCTACATATCCTTTAAATCCTGAATCTGTAGAAATCTTCCATCCAGCATTTGATTTTTCAGCAGTAACTGTAGACCCATCAGAAGCAGTCCATGTATTTGTTGCTGAATCATAAGTTACAGTAACCGTAACTCCTTTTGTATCAGCTGTTTGCGCTTTTGGTAATGCAGTAACTGTACGAGTTACATCTCCTACGGCTGTTACTTCACCATTCTTACGAATTTCTGCAACTTTTTCTGTTAAAGTAGCTGCTGAAGATGTTGCATTCCATGTACGAGTGAATTCGTATACAATATAGTCAACACTACCATCTGCTTTTGCATCTGTATAAACACGACGTTCTGTTAATGTTGTAGTTCCATCTCCATTGTCTTTTAAGACATATGCGTCTTCATTTGGAAGCGTATATTTACCAGTTGCACTATTAAATGTAGCTGTATATTCTTTATTATTTGCATCTTTCACTTTCACAACTTCACGTTGTAAGTCTGCACGAACTTTATCAGTTGTTGCTTTCGCTACAATACTATCTACTCCAACATATTGTGTAGAGTCTGAAGTAACAGGAATATTAATTTTAGACGCTGCTGTTGCCGAAGCATCTCCAAGTTGATCTCCTTCTTTTACAGCTGTATTAGTAGTTCCTGCAGCTACAGTCCATTTACCGTCTTTTACAACTAATTTTGTAACTGTTCCATCTGGCATTGTGATTTCTGCTTTATTAGCACCGTTAGAAACAGATACTGGAACTTTTGTTGCATACGCTTCAACATTAGATACAGTAATTTTTGGAGCTACTGCAATCGTAATATTTTCATGAGCTTCTTGACCATACATATTCCAATCCTGATTTTTCGCATTGGTTGTATTATTATAGTCTTTGGCGTAAACATTTGCTGTATAAATTCCAGCTTCTGACGCTGTTCCTGTAATATCTCCAGTTTTTGGATCATAATTTAATCCTGGTACAACATCATTTATCGAAGTTTTACTTCCCGTAAAATTACCATTTAAGGCTGTGTGGGCTGTAACAGTTTGTGGTCCGTTCTGGGTATTTACTTTAGATCCATCAACTGCAGTAAAGGTTGCTCCATTCGTGCCTCCAGGAGCCGTTTTTGAACCGGCAACAACTTTTTCTCCATTACTTCTGTATACATAACCAGTTCTTTCATCACGACTCATTCCATCGTTATCAACATATTTAATATTATGGTTCACTTCATCTCCGATTGTGACCATTGTAGATGTACCTTTAATTAATGGAGCTGTTGAGTCTTGCCATCCAATCCATCCAGCTGTTAAGTCACGGAAAGTAACTTCTTGAGTAGCTCCATCTTTCTCTACAGTTACAATATAGCGCATGTCATATACACCGTTTTGAAGAGTAGATGCTACGTATCCTTCTACAGTATCTGTTTTTTCATTATATCCTGTACCAGGAACTAAGTTACTTAGTTGGATATCTTTAATTTTATATCCCGCAGCTTCTGCTTCTGGTGATAAAGTAAAACGTTTTTTAGCATCAGTAATATACACGTAGTGATTGCCTTGTTCATATGTGTATCCATAAATTTCTGTCGCTAAATATTCATAAGATCCACCCGCACCCCATATTGTATTCCCATTAGTTTTTCCTGTAGCACGAAGTTTCCCTTTCCATAGAGCAGCTTCACGACCAAGTTTCTGAGCTTCTGTTTTTGATAAAGGAATATCAGTACGACCACTTATCCCTGCTTGTCCACTATTAGCCGCAGGCACTTCTGTATTCTCTGATTGATAACCATGAACATAAATTTTGTAATTGTTGTTACCATCTAATACTTTGTAAGATTTACCAGTAGCTCCATTGAATTCGCCATTTTCTTTTCGTAATTCTGTGGAAGCTGCTGTATATCCTTCGTTAGCTGAAAGAGCTACCGCGAACTTACCATCACGGTTAATCCCTGCATTTTTCAACTCGTTGTAGACTGCAAGGATTGATTCGTTAAGGCGTTCCAATTGTGCATCTACTTGCTCTTTTGTGACACTCTTATCAACCAAAAGAGCCTTAGTTTCAGCAAGTACTGTTTGGTTCTTAGCGACTGCCGCTGTAACTGCTGCCTTGTTTTCTTCTTTGACATCAGCCTTAGCAAGTTCAGTCTCAGCTAATTTGTTTGTTACTTCAGCTTCTGATGATACTTGTGTAAGAGTTGTTGTTGCTACTGAAAGAGCTTTCTCAGCTGGAGTAGCTTTCTTTTCAGCTTCAGCTTTCGTAGCTTCTTTTTCAGCTGCTTGTTTGTTATCGAAACCAGCAGTATTTGACTCAGTAACAACTGTGCTCAAAGCTGATACAGTTTCGGCTTGGGCATCTACATCAGCTTGGTTAGATTCAGCCTTAGCAAGAGCTGCTTTAGCTGTTACCAATACTTCCTTAGCTGAATTTACTACTGTAGCATCCGCATATTTTGCAGTTGAAAGTTTAGATTCTAAAGTCGCGATACTTGCTTCCAGTATTGCCTTGTTTACTTTTTTAGCCTCTTCTACTTTAACTTCAGGTTTTGCTTCTGTAGTATGCTGATCTGATTTTTCAGCTGGAGCTGCTACTACTTCAGTTTCCGTACCTTGTACTTCCGTCGCAGATACTGCGCCGTTACCAAGGAACATCAAACCAGCTGCAATAGCTACTGATGCTGCACCAAAGCTATATTTACGAATACCGTAACGAATGTACTTTTCTGTTCGAAAATCTTTCTGCTTGTCCTTCATTTTTGACATATATCCTCCATAAAATAGTCAGTTTATTAGCGATATTAATAGCCAAGATGATACATAAAAAGACCCCTTTATATTTTCTAAAATACTTAGAGGACCATCTTTTAGATAGTACCAGCAAACACCATCAATATTCAAAGCCATTTTATCATTTTTAAGTTTTTTTAGCAATAAATATGATAACAAATAAATAATTGTTTAAATTATTACTTATTTATTACTTATATAGTGACTTTATCTTTATAAAACAAATATTTTTATTGATATTTTATCTTATTTCATACAAATAAAGTCCTTATCCTGATATTGTATAAAATGAAATCTTATTTCTATATTTTATGTGTTATTATGTTGTTTCGTCCGGTAATAATATTTGAATTTGCATTACATAAGTATTTATAGCTATATTATATCTATTATGGATAAAATATAAACTTTATCTTACTTTATACATAATATGGGATTTTAGAATTTAATATATAGACAAAAATAAAAATTCCTCTCTTAAAACTTAAAAGAGGAATTTTTATCATCCACAATTAACATGCATAATTATAATACTATATTTTCAAATATTTTGCAAGCACTTTTTATTTTGAATCTTCAAATCTCTTATAAATCTTTCGCTTTTTATTTTATTTTTTTAAATCCCATTAAATAATATTTCTATTTGATGAGTTTTTAAACAAACATCCGAGTTTAATGTACGGTTTTTTCGATTTTATCTTTAAATTGATATTTTATGTTTTCATTATTTTTATAACTTAAATATTATATTTACGGCCTTTTTATAAGCCTGTGTTAACATTTTTAAGAATCTATACACTTATCTATACATCTACCATTAATACCTCTAAAAAAATCGTTCGGATTTTATCCCATAACCTCAACAATTTCAATAATAGAATACAAAACTTTCTCTGATTTTTTTCAATTATTTTTTCTCCTAAATCATAAAAGAAAAAACGAATGAAGCCACATCGATTCTTTAGAATCAATAACTAAAGACAAAAAAACGAGCACTTTCGCACTCGTTCTCTGTTATAAACTACTGATTAAAGTGAGTTTACGTCAACTTTGATACCAACACCTTGAGTAGTTGTGATAGTCAAGTTTGTTACGTAAGTTCCTTTAGCTGTAGCTGGTTTTGCTTTTTGGATTGTTTCGTTGAAAGCTTTAAAGTTTTCAACCAATTTTTCAGCTTCAAATGATACTTTACCGATGATTGCTTGAACGTTACCTGCACGGTCAGCACGGTAAGTGATTTTACCACCTTTAGACTCTTCAACTGCTTTAGCAACATCCATTGTTACAGTACCAGTTTTAGGGTTTGGCATCAAGTTACGTGGTCCAAGGACACGTCCAAGACGTCCAACAAGAGCCATCATGTCAGGTGTAGCAATAACTACGTCGAAGTCCAACCAACCGTCGTTGATTTTAGCAACAAGGTCATCTTCACCAACAAAGTCTGCACCAGCAGCTTTTGCTTCTTCAGCTTTTGCACCACGTGCGAAAACAAGAACGCGTGAAGTTTTACCAGTACCGTTTGGCAATACCATTGCTCCACGGATTTGTTGATCAGCTTTTTTAACGTCGATGTTCAAGTTGTAAGCAACTTCTACAGTTGCGTCAAATTTTGCAAAGTTAGTTTCTTTTGCAAGTGCTACAGCTTCTTCTACGCTGTATGCTTTTGTGCTGTCGATTTTCTCAAGAGCAGCACGAAGTTGTTTGCTTTTTTTAGCCATTTTCTATTCTCCTTGTAAGTGGTTCAATCGATTTTCATCTCCCACGTCACTTCTCGAAATGATGAAGTCTTGCGGGTTTTCAGTCTATTATTTTTCTTTTCCTACTTCGTTAAGCTCCCTTGCTGTACCCAAGTACAAGCTTCAGTCACTTGCCTAGTATGAAAAGCAACTAATAGACTGCTGTGAGATTTTCTACTGTATTATTGATTAGTCAACAACAGTGAATCCCATAGAACGAGCAGTACCTTCGATCATACGCATTGCAGACTCTACGTTTGCTGCGTTCAAATCTGGCATCTTAGTTTCTGCAATTTCTTGTACTTGTGCACGAGTAACTGTAGCAACTTTAGTTTTGTTCGGTGTACCTGATCCTTTTTCAACACCTGCAGCTTTTTTCAAAAGAACAGCAGCTGGTGGTGTTTTCGTAACGAAAGTAAATGATTTATCTTCGTAAACTGAGATAACAACTGGAATAATCATACCAGCTTGGTCAGCTGTACGAGCGTTGAACTCTTTTGTGAATCCCATGATGTTGATACCAGCTTGACCAAGAGCAGGTCCAACCGGTGGAGCTGGTGTAGCTTTACCAGCAGGGATTTGCAATTTTACAAGTTTTTCGACTTTTTTAGCCATTTTTAAATCCTCCTTTGTGGTTTTGGCGGTAATTAAAGATTTTTACCTCCCACAAGTATGCTTTACACATACTCATCTATTATACACTATTTATCTAGAATTGCAAGAGAAAAGTTTATTTTTAATCGACATAATCTCCGCCTTCAAAGCCGTAGTATTCTTCCAAACTGAGACCACTCTCAGCAATTTCTTTTGCTTCTTTTCCGACATAACGAAGGTGCCATTCTTCAGCCATATAGCCTGTTTCTTTTTCTTTACCTTTGAGATAACGGACAACAAAGCCATAATCAGCTGCATGGTCCAAGAGCCATTGGGCTGCTTTTTCTTCTGTTACTAAATCACCATCAGTCCCAATAACATCAAAGGCCAAGCCAGTTTGGTGTTCACTATAGCCAGGTCGGGCAGAGTAACGGTCAGCAGCTGCCTTTCCGTCTTGATTAACATAATCTTGATAGAGCTTGGTCTGAGTTTCATAACTTCTAAAGCCACTGTAATGGTCACTAATTGGGAAACCTGCCTCTTGCATCGCTTTGATGAGTTTGACCAACTCAGCCTTGGCTGTTGGATTTTCCCCTGGATTATAGTCTTTTGACAATGGGTAGTGTTTATTGGCTACGATGATTTCATCGTATTTCCCTTGGATGCTGTAGTAGTCTCCTTTATTAACCACTTCTGCTTTTTTCTGAGTAGCTCCTTGAGACTTACTTCCAACTGTTCCATCAGCTTTAGCAGTTTGCTCTGTCTTAGCTGAGCCATCTTCATTTTTTGCTTTTTCTTGTGAACAAGCTGCTAGACTCAAGGCTAGCAAGGCTGTCAAGATAAGGTATCTTTTTTTCATTTCTACTCCTTTATTTCTAATAGTTTATCTACTTCTGACGATAAACGTTTGACTAATCTTTTAATCTCATCCGATTTTGCTTGGCAGGTTTCTGCTGTCATTTCTTCAAAGGGAACCCACCAGACTGGACCACGTCCATTGAGACCGTGACCATTCATGTCACCTCTTCGTCTAGGAAACAGATGCCAATGAAGATGGGCATCGCCATTTCCTAGCAGTTCGATATTCATTTTCTCAGCAGCAAAGGCCTTAGCAACCGCCTCTTGGACCACACTCATTTCTTCTAGAAAACGGAGTCTTGTCTCCTTTTTCAAATGGTGCAATTCGGTGACATGTTCCTTGGCTAGAAAGAGACTATAACCTGCAAAATACTGGTGGTCTCCAATCACAAGATAGCCTGTTTCCAACTCTTTGACAAAATAGGGATTTTCTCCCTTCTTGATGAGCTCAATTCTCTGGCAAATAAGGCACATATTAGTCTCCCAATTCGCTCTTAAGATAAGCATCAACCATTCGTTCTGTTGCGACCACCGAATCAATATGAGTACGCTCATAAGAATGACTAGACTCTATACCAGCACCGAGAAGGGCATGTTTGACTTCTGCACCTGCAGACATAGCCGCTGAAGCGTCTGAACCATAAAACGGATAGATATCCAGCTTAAATGGAATATCTTGCTCTTTAGCCAAAGCAACCAAATGTTGACGGAAGTCATAGTGATAAGGACCTGAAGCATCCTTGACACAGATGGACACTGTGTACTCATCTGTTTGCTGATCATCCCCCATAGCTCCCATATCCACAGCCAGATATTCGACTACTTGAGCAGGAATATTAGAATTAGCACCATGCCCCACTTCTTCAAAGACTGAAAAGGCAAAATGGGTTGTTACTGGCAACTCAATCTTCTCTTCCATATAAATACGAAGCAGGTTAAGCAAAATCGCTGCGCTGACCTTGTCATCCAAATGACGAGACTTGATAAAACCTGTCTCTGTCACGACAATTCGTGGATCAAAACTGATAAAATCACCGACCTCAATCCCCAAGGCACGAGTTTCTTTTTCATTGGTTACTTTGGCGTCCAAACGCACTTCCATATTGTCCTGCGTGCGTTCTGCAGTTCCTGCATCCTTGTAGACATGGCAAGAAGTTTGGTGGATGAGGATGGTGCCTGATACTTTTTCACCTGTGCTAGCCACATGAACGATACAGTTTTCTCCTTCGATCATGTTCCAAGGGAAACCACCGATACGATCCAATTTAAGACGGCCGTCTGGTTTGACAGCACGGACAATGGCCCCCAGCGTATCTACATGGGCAGTCACATAGCGGTGTTGTTCATCATTTTGACCTTTAATGGTCACATTGACACCGCCCTTGGCTGTACGAACTGGCTGATACCCAAAACCTTCTAGAGTCTTGACTAAATAGTCCGAAATCTCACGAGTGAAGCCTGTTGGCGATGCGATGGCTGTTAGTTCTTTGATATATTCTACTGTTTGATTCATTTCTTCACCTCTTTTGCTACCTATTATAACACATTTATCATCGGATAAAAAAAGAAAATCACTCCTGTAGACTTGGCTACAAAAGTGATTTTAATGATTATTCCATTTCAAAAACATCGCTTTCTTGCTTGTTTGGTAGAATCAATGAGAGCAAGATTCCGACAACGGCTGGTACCAACCATGGGAGAGATGCCTTGGCAAAAGGAAGAGCATTGACAAGATTTGCAAGAAACTCAACTTTAAATGAGCTTCCTAATACGCTTGCAATGGCAATAGCTGTAACAACAGCAATTGTCAACTGCATACCTTGTTTTGAAAGAGCTACAAATTTGTTGACAATGACAATCATAACGATAGCAATCGTGATTGGGTACAAGATAACCAGTACTGGAATGGAGTACTTGATAATCGCATCAAGCCCCAAATTAGCAATGGCAAATCCAATCAAGGTAAAGGCTGTCGCATAAACCTTGTAGCTGATTTGTGGGAAACGTTCATTAAAGAACTCAGCTGTTGACACAATCAAACCAACAGTTGTTGTGAAGCAGGTTACGGTAACCATAGCTGCCAGGAAGAGTTGGGCTGTTGAGCCAAAGATTTCTTGAGTGGCTTGTGACAAGATGTAAACACCTGGTGTTCCACCCTTCATAGCCTCAGCTGGTACCGGGAAATGATTTCCAAGGAAACCTAAACCGATATAAAGAGCACTGAAGGCAAGGGCAACAACGATACCAACCACCCAAATAGTTGAAATGTATTCTTTCTTACTTGAAAATCCAAGTTGTTTCAAGGTTTGAACTGCGATTACGCTAAAGGCAACTGAAGCAAGGGCGTCCAAGGTATTGTAACCTTCTAGGAAACCTGTACCAAAGGCAGAAGTTTGATAAGCAGCTGAAGCAGCTTGAGGACTTGTTCCACCGTATTTGAAAGCTCCCAGAACAACCAAGATAACAATCAAAATCGCAAAGACTGGCGTTAAAATACGGCCGATACGGTCCAAGATTTTTGATGGATTAAGCGAAATCAAATAGGCAGCCACAAAATAAAGAACCGTAAAGACAATCAAACCAAGACCTTTATTTGCATCCGACAAAAGAGGGCTAATCCCTACTTCGTAAGCTGTTGTAGCTGTACGTGGGATAGCAAAGAATGGACCGATTGACAAGTAAAGAACTGAGAGGTAAAGAGTCGCAAACCAAGGCGCTATCTTTGTAGAAATCTCGTAGATATATCCTTTAGGATTTAGCGTTCCAATAATAAGAGTCAAGACGGCGATACCGACGCCTGAAAAGACAAAACCTGCGATGGCAGGAAGAAAATGTTCTCCAGATAGAGCACCTAGAGAAGGCGGAAAAATCAAGTTCCCCGCACCAAAAAATATTCCAAACAGGAGTAAACCTGTTAGGGCACCTTTTTTAGCCATGAAAATCTCCTTCATATTTATAAAATACTGACCTAGTATATCATGAATAAGAGTATGAAAAAAGCTTCACGAAGTAAATATTGAATGTTTTCAAGATTCTTAAAAATGAGAATTGTCTAAAAATAAAATTCTCCTACCCAGTCCACACCAAGTAGGAGAAAATTCTAATGTTTATACTCTTCGAAAATCTCTTCAAACCACGTCAGCTTCACCTTGCCGTACTCAAGTACAGCCTGCGGCTAGCTTCCTAGTTTGCTCTTTGATTTTCATTGAGTATTAAAGTTCTTCAAAGGCCATCATGCCACCTTGGACATTGATAACCTCATAACCTTGTTCTGATAAGAATTGGCAAGAGCGCGCCGATCTCATTCCAGATTTACAAATAACATAATGTAACTGGTCCTTGTCCAACTGATTATAGCTATCAGCCAATTGACTCAGAGGAAGATTCTGAGCACCTTCTAAATGAAGAGCTTCAAACTCATCCACTTCTCTCACGTCCACTAAAGAAAGTTGGTCGTTTTGGTAAAGCTGGTAAAATGCGTCAAAGGTTATTTCTTTCATTCTTTTTCTCCTAATACTCTTCGAAAATCTCTTCAAACCACGTCAGCGTCGCCTTACCGTACTCAAGTACAGCCTGCGGCTAGCTTCCTAGTTTGCTCTTTGATTTTCATTGACTATAAAATAGTTTTAATTCTTTTTTTCAAATCCGGCACCACTTCTGCCTCAAACCAAGGATTTTTGGCCATCCAGATTTGATTGCGTGGTGAGGGGTGAACTAGTGGAAAATAGGTTGGCAAGTACTTCTGGTAGTGTTTTACCCGTTCTGTCACCTTGCCACTGACTTTCTCCTGTAAATAGTAGGCTTGGGCATATTGGCCAATCAAGAGGGTCAATTGGATATCTGGTAATTCTTGCAAGAGCTGTGGATGCCATTTTTCAGCAAAGCCAGTTCTCGGTGGTAAATCACCTGACTTGCCATGCCCTGGAAAGTAGAAATCCATAGGCAGAACAGCAAAATATCCTGAATTGTAAAAGGTATCTTCATCCACACCTAGCCAGTCGCGCAAGCGGTCACCACTCTTATCTTTCCAGTAAAGGCCTGCTTCTTGGGTTTTAAGACCAGGCGCTTGACCGATGATATTGATGCGAGCAGTCTTTGGCGCTGCAAAGAGAGGCTCGATGCCACGCTTTGTATAGGTAGCATTCTGCGGATCCGCCATAATGGCTTGCTTGATTCTTTCGATTTGAGACATCTACTTTCCCTCCAAAAAGAAGTCTAAGCATACAATCTCAGACTTCTATCGTTTTATTTGATCAATTCATAAATAGCTTCGGCATAGATTGCTGCAGCTCGGAAGAGATCGTCCAAGGCGATAAATTCATTGGCTTGGTGCATGGTGTCAATTGAGTCTGGGAACATGGCACCGTAGGCAACTCCGCGTTCGAGCAAACGACCAAAGGTTCCACCACCGATAACTTGCTCGTGACCTTTAAGGCCAGTTTGTTTTTCATAGACATTCAACAAGGTTTGCACAAGTGGATCTTCCATTGGCACATAGTGAGGGGTATGCCCGTGCTCAGAAAGGCTAACAGAAGCAACTGACAAGTTTTCAAGGATTGACTTGATTTGCTCTGGGCTTGTTCCTTTTGGATAGCGGATATTAAGGGCAATGGTATTATCAGCACTTGCTTCATCGAAGCGGAAGACACCCGCATTCATAGAAAGGGCACCCATCTTTTCATCCACATGGGCAATCTTGAGATTTTCACCCTCATGGTCGTTCAAGAGAATTTTACCAGCGATGTCAAGGTAGTCTTTAGCTGGTCCTGCAAAGTCAAACTGACTGAGGAAGAGAGCTAGGTAAGTTGCACCATTGACACCTGAAGCAGGCATAGCACCGTGGGCTGATTTACCAATGATCGTCACCTTGTATTGGCCAGCTTCTTCTTGAATTTCTCCTCTGAGTTTGTGTTCTGCAACAAAAGTATCTAGTTTACTTTGCAAGTCAGCTAAGTCACCTGAAACAACTGCTGTTGCTGATTCAGGAACCATGTTTTCACGCAAACCACCTGTGAAGCTGTGAAGACGGGCAACACCTGCATTTTCACCTGCAAAGTGGAGGTATTCCGTGATATTTCCTTTTTCACCATTGATGATAGGGAATTCAGCGTCTGGAGAGAAACCGAAGTCTGGCTTCGCAAGTCCTACGTGCTCGAAGTAGTAGTCCATATCTGCCCAACCTGATTCTTCGTCTGTTCCGACGATGAAACGAACTTTCTTAGAAGTTGGAAGACCCAATTCTTTGATGATTTTCAAACCATAGTAACAAGCTGTTGTAGGACCCTTATCGTCAGAAGCTCCACGCGCATAAAGACGACCGTCTTTGATAGTTGGTGTGTAAGGGTCTGTGTCCCAACCGCTACCAGCAGGCACTACGTCCATGTGGGCAAAGATTCCGAGAACTTCTTCTCCATCACCAAACTCGAAATGTCCTGCGTAGTTGTCAACATTTTTAGTTGGGTAGCCATCGCGGTCTGCAATTTCAAGGAATTTCTCCAAAGCTTTTACCGGCCCAGGTCCAAATGGATGCTCAGCATCAACCTTGCTGTCATCACGTTCAGAGTTGATTTCTAAAAGGCTAAACAAGTCAGCCAAGAGGTCTTCTTTACGTTTTTCTACTTCTGCTGTAAAATCAATTGTTGTCATTTTTTTCTTCTTTCTATCTTTTCTCGATGATTTCATCTACTGGCAAGCGGTAGCTTGGTTCTAATTTTTCGTCTGTGTAACCCACTGTAATCAAGAGTTCTGGGCGGAAGCGGTCTTCGATTTCCAAAACTTCGTTGACTTTTGATTTGTCAAAACCAAGAATCAGATTTGATCCGATTCCTTGGTCTGTAAGAGCCAAAACCAAGTTCATAGCAACCAAACCTGCATTGAGGGCTAGGTAGTCGCTGACTTGTTGCTCACTGTAACGGGCAAATTCAGCAGGCAAATTTTTCATGAAGTATTGTAGTTGTTCTTCTGAGAAATTGTTAGCACCACCAACTCGGGCAATTTTACGGGCACGTTTGGCAAGGTCCGTATCTGTAAACAAGGCAATGGTTACAGGTGCTGATGATACCTGTTCAAAGTTTGAACCGTATGCCAATTTTGCTAGTTCGGCATTTTTCTCCCGAACGACCACAAATTTCCAAGGCTGGCTGTTGTGGGCGCTTGGCGCCAAGGTTGCAATTTCGATAGCCGTACGCACATCTTTTGGATCAACTGGCTTATCAGTGAAATGCTTAGTCGCATGACGTTTTTTATTTAATTCAAGAAATTTCATAATCTATTTCCTTTTCTAATTCTACTGCTTCCATTCTACCATAATTTGAAAGAGGTTGCAGAGATTTTTCGTAGAGACAAACTGGAACAAGGATAAGCAACTGAATGAAGAAAATCATTTAAATCAGGAATCCCCTCATCCAGTTCCAATTAATTTTCAGTTACTTAAAGAAACTAGTCTATCTTATATTCTGACTTTATAGCCTCCAAGAAATTCTTCACATCTTCTACATACCCATGCTTTTCTATTAAGCTTGCTAATAGTTCCAGATTGTGCCCCTGATAGTTGTCTTCTCGTCGTAGCTCTTCATACATTTCGATAAAAGGAAGCCCCTTGAATTTGGCCAACTCCAACTCCGCTTCATAGTCATAAGCAACTTTACGAAATAGGATATTTACCAATTCCCCATCTTCAACTTCTATCACGGCATACTGGGCACGGTGATTTTTTAACGCCTCCCAATTAAAATAGGGCATGCCAATCGACCCTGGATTGATGATTTGTTGCCCTTGACTGCCGTAACGAAGCAACTGCTTGTGGACATGACCATAGACTGCCACGTCCGTTTCCTCATCTAGCAGTTGGTCAAATTTTTCTGTATCATTCCCAACCAACAAGTCACCCCCATAATTTTTGTCAGGTAAATTATGAGAGATAGAAAAGCGCAACCCATCAACCTCTTTCTTTTCCAGCAAAGGCAAGCTTCGTAACCAGACAATCGTTGCAGGATCCATTCGCTCCATCAAAAACTGGGTCATTCGCATTGACTGGATTTCTTGTGGATGTTCCAAACCATATTCACCATCCAAGGCCTCAAGGACACAATCATCCCAATTACCTCGAACACTTGCTGTGATAGGAAGGTCCTTTAGCAGGGCTACCAAATCATTTGCACCTGGACCAGGAAGAAAAATATCTCCCATAAGCCAATATTCACTGGCTCCTTGAGTTTTAGCATCTGCAATCACTGCTTCTAAAGCCGTCGCATTTCCATGAATATCTGATAAAATTGCGATTTTATGTTTCATTGTGGTTTCCTTCCGTTTGGTAATCTACTCTTTCTTCCGCCACTTGAGCTAATTCCACTTCTTCCTGCGGGTTCAATTTTCTTTGCACAGTCTCTGCTACTGCTCTAGGCACTCCAACTTCAACAATATCATCCACACCGGCTTCCTTGATTTTGGTCAGAGACTTGAAATGCTTCATGAGATTTTGCTTGCGTTTAGGTCCCAGACCGTCAATTCCATCCAGTTGTGATGAAAAGGAATTTTTGGAGCGCAGTTGGCGGTGGAAAGTAATGGCAAAGCGGTGCACCTCATCTTGGATGCGTTGGAGGAGGAAAAATTCCTGAGAATTACGAGATAACTCCACCACCTCAAGCGGATCTCCAAAGAGCAATTCATGGGTTTGGTGCTTATCATTCTTTTGCAGACCTGCAATGGGGATATCCAAGCCCAGTTCCTCTTGAATAACTTGCTTGGCGATATTGACTTGACCTTGTCCCCCATCAATGACAATCAAATCTGGAGGAGTCAAAGCCTCACGTTGTACTCGACCATAACGTCTGCGAATAACCTCACGCATACTGGCATAGTCGTCTGGCCCGATTACGGTCTTGATTTTATACTTACGGTAATCTTTTTTACTTGGTTTGCCATTGACAAAGACCACCATGGCTGAAACAGGACTAGTTCCCATGATATTAGAGTTGTCGAAGGACTCGATACGGACTGGGGTTGGGATTTGGAGCAAGCGTCCTAGATTTTCAATAGCTCCTTGGGTCTTCTCGACAGATTTCTCTAGCAGGTTGAACTTCTGCTCTAGACTGACTCGAGCATTCTTTATAGCTAGATTGACCAGTTGTTTTTTCTCACCACGCTGGGGTTTGAGAATCTTGGTGTCTACCAATGCCTTAACTGCTTCTTCATCAATATCCTGCGGAATCAGCACCTCATTGGGAACTAGATGAGATTTTTCTTGATAGAATTGTCCCACATAGGTTAAGAAGTCCTCATCTGGATCATTATAATAAGGGAAAAGATTGACGTCTCGCTCAATAAGCTTACCCTGACGAACAAAGAAAACCTGAACACACATCCATCCCTTGTCCACATAGTAGCCAAAGACATCCCGATTTTGGAGATCCTTAGCCATGACCCGTTGCTTGGTTCGAAGTGTTCCAATAGCCTGAATCAGGTCACGGTATTCCGCCGCACGTTCAAATTCCATAGTCTGGGCTGCAGTTTCCATCTTTTTCTTGAGGTCATCGATGATTTTATCATCCTGCCCTTTCAGAAAATCAGAAACCTCCTGAGCCATAGACTTAAAATAGAACTCATCTTTCTTACAGATAGTGTGAGCCATACATTGGCCGATATGGTAGTAAAAACAAACCTTAGACGGTGGATTCGTACACTTTCGAAAAGGGAAAATCCGATCCAGTAGTCGCTTGATTTCATTGGCTGCTCCCACATCTGGATAAGGTCCAAAGTAGAGACCTCCGTCCTTTTTGACCTGACGGGTGATAATCAAACGAGGATAGCGTTCATTGGTGATTTTGATGAAAGGATAGGACTTGTCATCCTTGAGCATGATATTGTACTTGGGCTTGTTTTCCTTGATTAGGTTGATTTCCAGAAGGAGAGCCTCAATATTAGACTCAGTAACGATAAATTCAAAATCCACAATTTCAGACACCAAGGCCTCTGTTTTGGTATCATGACTTCCACGGAAATAAGACCTCACGCGGTTACGCAGATTTTTTGCCTTTCCTACATAGATAATGGTGCCGTTTTTATCCTTGTGAATGTAGCAACCAGGGCTGGTCGGCAAGAGCTCTAGTTTTGATTTAATCAAGTTATTCATAGTTCCATTATAGCAAAAAAGTAGGGAAAGATTGTTCCCTACTCATTGGTCTCATATAATTTTCGAAGGTTTGCAACATCCACTTCCTGGATACCATAAAAGGAACCCGCAGGTTGCATGACAGACTTTTCATCTGTATGGTCCAAGCCAATCGCATGACCCAACTCATGTTCTGCCGTATGGACAAGGCGCTCATAGGAATAACCATAATTTGGATTGGATAGATAATAATGATTCAGGCGCACCGTCACAGACAAGAATTGCCCCGTTAAGAGATTGGTCTGACTTTCCGCTTCTCCTGCCACAGGAGTGCCTCCGTCATTCATCTCCGTAGCCAAGATATCTGCCTTGCTGGACTCGGTGACAAGTTCAAAGTTAAAAGCACCAGTTTGATTCCAATTCTGAATCGCTTCTACATAAGCTTCTTGAAATCCTGAATCCATCTGCGGATCTAGGTAAATACGAGCAGAAGCCTGCGGCCACCTTCCTTCAGAGTGTTGGTGGCTATCTGTCTGGTTCAACTTAGGCAGTTGCCCTGTTTTTTCCCATTGGTCGATACTTTGTTGACCAATTTTTACTGACCGTTCTGCTTGCTTTAGCGCTCCTTGAAAATCTCCGTTAAGATACCAGAGAAGTCCAAAAGCAAAAGCACACAAAAGAAAAGCTATCCAAACCAGGCGCCAAAACAAACGCCACACAAAAGAAAAGAAAGCCCCTATCAAACGAAAAATCCAGCGCATGTCTCTCCACCTTTCTAGCAAATAAAGTCTATTTTACTAAAATAAGCTGAAAGAAAGCTAAAGACCAATTTTCTTATCTTAGCGTCCTAATATTTTTTTGAGTAACTGAATAGCTTTATATTTTAGGGGAGATGGATAATAACGGAAAGTTCCTGCTTTACGTACAATATAACCATTAAAATTTTGTTTAAAACGTAAAACACCATCACTACCATCAAAAATCCCTTGAATCCCTAGAAAGTTGTATTTAGGGATCCCACGTTTTATGCTTTCCAACATAACATATTTCTGAAGCAAAGCTGGTGCATAAAATTTATTAAACTCAGTATAGGAACCACTAAAAAGATAGGTCGTTTCTTGAGGCATATAAATAAATAAACTACCTGCTAAGACAAGATCTTTCTCTCCATATTTTTTAATCAACTCTCGTGCTTCTGCTTTTCGAACTTCAAAGCTTTCATACTGCCTAGCCAACTCTTTGTGTTCTTTTTTCTTTTGTGCAGAATCTGGATATTGTTCTAATAAGAGTAATGAGGTAGCTATTTTTTCAGATAATTCTTTTTGCTTATGTATTAAATTTTGTATATATTCTCCTAAATTTAGAATAGCAATTACAAACTCGGCTTTTTCTCCAAAAGAGTCATAAAAATGCTCATAATATTCTAAACTTTTATCACTATATTCTCGACGTTCAGAGGTTGTTTTTGTTATATCTTTAAAAATTGAAAGTTCTTCACGATTTAATTTTTTCAACTGAATACCAAATGTATCAGCCTTTTTCACCAAAGCTTTCCCCTTTTTACTAAAACTGTTAAGCAAGGTCTTTTCAGTTAGCTCATTCAAATCTTTACAATATAACCAATCCGGTTCTCCACCTGGGTAACCTGTTTTTAAACCATCAAATTGATAACCTAAATCAGTCAAATCTTGAATAATACTTTTTTTCTCAGCATCTATTGGATTACCTTCACCATCAAAAGTTTGATAAGTTTCATAAGGTTTTACAAGCAACTCTAATACACCATTTTGCTTGGCATATTCTTTTAACTCCGCATAAAAAACTGGGAGAGCATCTTGTTGGGTATAAATCGGCCCCGAATTGATCTCCATATGTAGACCACCCAGCATGGGCAAGCTATAAACCAGAGCTGCAACTTGAATTTCTCCTTCTTGTTTCAATGCAAGATAAACAATTCGAGCCCCTCTTTTTTCTAACAAGTCCCCCATCTGAACAGATTGCATAAAGGAACGAGAAGAAACCTGACCAGAATAAGCCTGAAACTCTTCTTTCGTGAGTGTAATTAGTGCCATATACTTACTTTCTATGTTTTTTTCTTAATGTTTTACGGAAATCAAGAGCAAGTCTTAACAGAGGATAGAGAGGATGGGTAGGCATTGTAAATTCACCCAAGTATTCTTCAATCGTTGGATTAAAATTAGCTTTAAAACGATAGAGTCCACCATCTAAAGCATTCTCGACGCCTCCTAAATTTTGCCATAAAATGCCACGTTCAAAGGAATATCGAGCTGTCTCATACCAAGTCAAAATAGGGGCTTTATATCGTTTAAAATCTTCATCCATTCCTGCGTATAGATTGACAGAAGTTTGTCCGAATTCTAAAGTCAGGGTAGCCGCTAAAGGAACTCTCGCTTGACCTGCATCCATACATTCCTGCAGGAAAGTCAATTCCTCTAACAAACGTTCTTTTTCCTTCTTCTGCGCTTCTACTTTTGAAGTTCGAGTCGACTCAGTAAAGGTCTCTTCCAAGGCTCTGTTTTTCGCTAACTGTTCTTCTAATTCTTGCGAACGTTTAGAAACATCCAAGGTTGCCAAGGTGATATAGGCCTTGTCCTTAAAATTATCTAACAATTTTTTATAATAGGCTTCATTCCTCAAATGGATATCTTTTCGCTTCTCAGTTTTTTTCATCAAAAACGAGAAAGATTCTAACAATTCATCTCTACCAATCTGAATCTCTACACCCTTATTTCGAGCGGATCGAATAGCTTGTTTTGTTGACTTGCAAAGTTTATCTTCTGTAAAATTTTCCTTGTATACTTTTGCCTGAATACGAGGCTGAATGGTATCTCCCATTCCATCGGTCTTTCCTGACCACCTTACTCCCATTCTTTGCAAATTTTCAATAATAGCCATATTTTCAGGATATTCTATTTTTTCATGCTTGATTGAACTTTGCGATAGGCAAATACTTGGGTCAAAAATCACAAAAATCGCTCTCTTGCTTCGAGCATAGGACTTAATGGATTGAAGAACAAAGTTCAAGAGTTCAGCATCCTTATAATCTAATACAGGACCTCTTGGGATATAAAACATTCTATAACCTAGAGGAAGAGTTTTAATCAAAATACTAGCTGTAGCCAGTAATTTATCTCCTCGGTAGGCGCCAAACTTTTCATGTTGCCAATCAGACTTAACCTCTTCCCAAGCACTACTTTGTAATACATTGACTAATTCATGTTCTTTAATAAACTGATCATATTCTAATGTGGGAATGCCAATTTGATAACGATACATCTCTTACTCTCTTTCCAACAATAATAGAATTTAACTACTATTCTACTATTTTTGTTTAGAAAGTCTAGTAAAAACATATTTTAGTTTCTATTCCATAGAAGACATGGTTATTGAAAGAGTAATACAAACTAAACTAGCTTAATCTCTCTTCTAATTTGAAATCGATTGGTAGGGTTGCTAAGAACCGTTCCAATTGTTTTTCCCAGTAGTACCATTCGTGAGTTCCAGCACTATGGCTATAGGTCACATCAAATCCCAGTTTTTTGAGATTTTTCACTGCGAGATTATTGGCTTCGTACAAGAAATCCTGCTCGCCACACCAAGCCCAAAGTTTGGTCTTTTTATCCGATTTTTTAGCCAGACTTTCAAGAGAATAAGGACTAGCTGTCCAGTCTTTAATCTCTCCAAAAACACCTCTCCAATAAGCTGGTGTTCCCAAATCTTGGCTCTCAGGAGAAAAATCTTGAAAGCTAAGAGCACCTGAAAAACTAGCCGCATGAGAAAAACGATTTGTAGCAAGAGCCAATTTGAAACAGCCGTAGCCTCCCATAGAGAGACCAGCGATAAAGGCCTTTTCACGCTTGCTGGTCATGTTAGGGAAGAAGCGTTTCAAAACCTGTGGCAATTCCTCTGCTAGAGCTGTGTAATAGTCAAAACCATACTGGGTATCGGTATACCAACCGTTGCTGGTATTGGGCATAACAACGATGAGATTGGTTCCTCGAAGTAAGCGTTCTACGTTGGTCCGCTTGAGCCAACTATTATGATTACCAGACATCCCGTGCAAGAGGTACAAGACTGGAATGTCTTTACAATCTGGTTCTTCCACTCGATTAGCATCAGGATAGAGGACATTCACTCCCCACTCCATATCCAAAACTTGTGAGTAATACTCGATTTTCATTACTGCCATAATTTTTCCTCTATTTTTCTATAAGAAAAAGCCGAAATTCGACTTTCTCTCCGTTTATTTCATCGCTTATTTTGCTTCCATGACTACTGGTAAAATAGCTGGACGACGCTTAGTTTGATCAAAGAGATACTTGGTCAGATTATCACGAACCTTCCCTTTAAGATCTGCCCAGTCAAAGTCATCTCCTTGAAGATAGTCTTCTACCGTCTGGTTAATCAATTCTGAACTTTCACGAAGAATATCGCGACTCTTCTTGAGATAAACAAATCCACGCGTATGAACACGAGCCTTGGCTACAATTTTCTTCTCACGACGGTTAACTGTGATTGCGACGATGAAAATTCCATCTTCTGACAAGACCTTACGGTCACGAAGAACCACATTACCAACATCACCGATGGCATTTCCGTCAATCAAAACATCCCCTGCCGAAACCGCGCCAGCTGGGACAAAGTCCCCATTCTCATAAGCCATGCTGGTTCCCTTTTTAGGGATGAAAATGCGTTCTGGCAACATCCCAACTGCCATAGCAGCCTTAGCATGGGCATCCAACTCGCGGTATTCCCCTTGAATCGGGAAGAGATACTTGGGTTGCAAGAGATTGATCATCAACTGCAAATCACGCGCATTTCCATGCCCTGACACACGCAAGCTTTGAGTGATCAGTTTGACAACTCCACCAGCTTGGTAAATCATGTTTTCCACACGCGCCATAACTGCTTCTTTGGCGATAGATGGAGTGGTTACGATATAGACCAAGTCACCGTCCTTGATTTCCACATAACGGTGGCGACCAATCGACATCTTACGAAGACCGTTGATAGGCTCACCCATACGACCTGTCTCAAGGATAATCAACTCATGGTCTTCAAAGCGAGACATATCTTTTGGCTTAATCAAAAGACTCTCATTAGCTAGAGACAATTTCTTGAGGCGAATAGCAGTACGGACAATATTTTCAATATCAAATCCTGTCAAGACCACACGACGGCCTGTTGCATCCGCAGCGTCAAACACCTGCTGGATACGAGAGAGGTTGCTGGCTACTGCTGCAACAATGATACGACCATCCCAGTCCGAAATGGTTTGAGTAATCTCGTCCCCAACTTCACTTTCGCTAGCCACTTGAATATTACTGTCCGCATTAGCTGAATCACTAAGCAAAGCTAGAACTCCGTCACGACCGATTTCTGCCAAACGAGCGAAGTCTGTTGCATAGGATTCACTAGCTGTCTGGTCAAATTTAAAGTCACCTGTATAAACGATGCTACCTTCAGCCGTCTTCAAGACCACACCCAGACTCTCTGGGATAGAGTGGGTCGTACGGAAGAAGGACACTACAGTCCCTCCAAAATCTATCTCCGTATCCTCATCAATGACATGGAAATCATTGAATTTCTTAACTGTGTCATTTCCTTTGACAAAAAGTTTGGCCAACTCAATGGTCAGCTCAGACCCAAATACAGGCACCTTGGCTTCAGCCAAGAGATAAGGCAGAGCACCAATGGCATCCGCATGGCCGTGGGTCAAGAAGACCCCAGCGATACGATCGCTATTTTCAAAAAGGTAGTCCATATTGGGAATGACCACATCCACCCCTAGTTGTTCATTTTCAGGGTATTTCAGACCTGCATCCAAAACGAAAATAGACCCATCGATTTCAGCGATATACATATTTTTCCCGTTTTCACGTACACCACCAAGTGTTGTTAAACTGATATTACTCATTTTTCCTCCGAAAGCTTAGTTTATCTTGATTATAGGGTTGCTTGCCCTCTTATTCTAAAAGCACTATTACTTTTATACTCTTCGAAAATCTCTTCAAACCACGTCAGCTTCGTCTTGCCGTACTCAAGTACAGCCTGCAGCTAGCTTCCTAGTTTGCTCTCTGATTTTCATTTAGTATTAGCCGAATCTTTTCCTACCATTATACCATTTTTTTGATGATTTTCAAAATGAAGATTTGTTTTCAAAAAAGAGCTGGTTCCCCAACTCTTTCCTATGATCTACTCTTTTTCCATTAAAAAGTCATAAATTTCTTGCACAGTGCCCAGCGCCATCATTTCTTGGTCTTTGACGGTTTGTTTGAGATTTTGGTAAATCTGACTTTCTCCGATTTCTCGCTTTGGCGCCTCTTTATTGACTGTCATGACCCCATCTTTGATCGTCACAAAGCCTAGCTCTTCAAATACTTGAATCATCTTGACTAGCAAGATTTGTTGGATATTGAGATAAGCAGCCAAATCTTTCAGCTTGTAGCGAATATCAAACTCTGGAAACTGATAGATCGTCTTGTACAATTTGGCAAACTGCTCTCTAGTCCCATAACCTGTTAGATAGTAGGCCTTTTCAATGTCATTTTTGAAATAAACAGCAGAAAAATTCTGTTCCTGAAAAATGGTCTTCAGCTGAGTAATATCCTCAGGAATGGTTTTTACAACCACAGCATCACTAGCTACTAAATCTGGTAATTCTCCAGAAAAGTCCAAGACTGGAACCCCTTCTGGCAAGACTGCATTTTTCCCACGAATGTTAAAAAGTTGAACACCCTCCACCCGCGCATCCACCATCATCAACTGCAGGGCAGTTTGCCCATTCCATTGGTTGACAGACAATTTGACTGCCAACTCTAGATTCTTGGTTTGAGAAAATTCTGTCGCCCATTTTCCTTGACCGAAGGCTACTACTTCAAAACTCGCCTCACCCTTAGAGATTTTCAGCTTGAGATGGGCATTGCCTGTCCCCATGGTACGAGCACTTTCAACCTGAAAATCCTTGACATAAAAGACAGGTTTCTGATTGTCCATGCCAAAAGGTGCCAAACGTTCAAAACTTTTGACCGTTTCCAAGCTAAGTGTCTCCAAATCTAGCTCTTCATCTAGATTTAACTTGTTCTTGCCAGCAGCATCTGCTCCTTTTTCACGGACATAATCTTCCAAAACCTGAGATAAATCTGAGAGTTTCTCAACTTCCAGCGTCATTCCTGCCGCACCAGCATGACCACCAAAGGCTATGAAGAGGTCTCTATGAGGATCCAGAGCTTCAAAAATATCGACCGCTTCCACACTACGAGCACTGCCCTTGGCACGACCGTCTTCTATATTGAGAACGATGACTGTCTGCCCTAGTTCTTCCAACAAACGACCAGCCACAATTCCTAGAACCCCAGGATTCCAACCTTCCTTAGCCAAGACTTGGACCTTCTTCTCAGGGTCCACCATGGTCTTAGCTTCTTCATAAATAGACTGGACGATTTCCTTGCGCTCTTCGTTTTTCTGGTGAATCATAAGGGCAATCTCACGCGCTTCCTCATCATCAAATCCAGTCAGCAAATCAATGGCAGGATTAGGATCATCCAAGCGACCCAAGGCATTCAAACGAGGGGCAATCTGGAAACCAACCGTTTCTTCTGTTACTTCGTTGGAAGCAATTCCAGCCATGTCCAGCATTTCTTGTAAACCAATGCGCTGAGTGTGCCCCAACATTTCCAGACCATACTGAACCAAGATACGGTTCTCATCTGTCAAACTCACCATATCTGCAATGGTACCAATAGCGACCAAATCAAGCAGTTCCACTTGCACTTCTTCTAAAAGGGCGCAAGCCAGCTTGAAGGCCACTCCACAACCAGCCAGATATTTGAAAGGATAGTCCGCATCAGGGTGTTCAGGATGGACAATGGCATAGGCATCAGGGAGGGTTTCAGGCATGGAATGGTGGTCTGTCACAATGACATCTACTCCCATAGACTGAGCCAGTTCAATGGCTTCGTGACCCGCAACTCCATTGTCCACTGTCACAATCAAGGAAATCCCTTCTTGCTCGATAAAGTATTTATAAACACTAGCATTTGGACCATAGCCATCAGTAAAACGATTGGGCAAGTAAACACGGCACTCAGCGCCAAGCTGTTCCAAACTTTCCTTCACAATCGAAGCTGAAGTCATACCATCCGCATCATAATCACCGTAAACGAGGATATTTTCCCCTTCTTCAATGGCCTGACGAATCCGTTCCACTGCCTTATCCATATCATGGAGTAGATAAGGGTCATGCAAATCCTCCAAGGAAGGTTCTAAAAACTTCTTTAGACTTTCTTGGTTCTGAATCCCTCTTTCAAATAATAAACGAGCCACCTCAGGACCCAGTCCAGCCTTCTTGGCTATCTTTGTAAAATCCGCATCTTCTACCTGCGGGGCAAACTGCCATTCATAAGTAGGTGTTATCAAAAAGACATCCACTCTTTCTAAGAATTCTATCGTTTCATTATAACATGATTTAGGCTTTTTCTCTATCCAGATTGCTTTTTTATAAAATTTTAGTGAATTTTTTCAGATATGATTTGACAAGACAAATTTTTTGGTGTAGAATCATGTTATAAAATCTAACACAAAGGAGATTCCTTATGGCTTTAGTAGAATTTGAACACGTCGAAAAATATTATGGAGACTATCACGCACTCCGCGACATCAATCTCCGTTTTGAAAAAGGGCAAGTCGTTGTCCTACTCGGACCATCTGGTTCTGGGAAATCCACTCTTATCCGTACCATCAATGGTTTAGAGGCTGTCGACAAGGGAAGTCTTCTAGTCAATGGCCACCAAGTTGCTGGTGCCAGCCAGAAAGATTTAGTTCCTCTTCGCAAAGAAGTCGGCATGGTTTTCCAGCATTTTAACCTCTACCCTCACAAAACAGTGTTAGAAAACGTAACACTCGCACCCATAAAAGTTCTAGGAATTGATAAAAAAGAAGCTGAAAAAACAGCTCAAAAATATCTTGAATTTGTAAATATGTGGGACAAGAAAGATTCATATCCAGCTATGCTTTCTGGTGGACAAAAACAACGGATTGCCATCGCACGCGGACTCGCCATGCATCCGGAACTTCTCCTCTTTGATGAACCAACATCTGCTCTTGACCCTGAAACCATCGGCGATGTTCTAGCAGTTATGCAAAAATTGGCCCACGAGGGTATGAATATGATTGTCGTCACCCATGAAATGGGCTTTGCCCGTGAAGTTGCTGACCGCATCATCTTTATGGCTGACGGAGAAGTGTTGGTAGATACGACAGATGTCGATGACTTTTTCGACAATCCAAGCGAACCTCGTGCCCAACAATTCCTCAGCAAGATCATCAACCACGAAAGTGACAAAGTCAAATAAGGAGGCGCCTATGAAAAAGAAATTCTTTTTATCCGCATTATTGATTAGCCTTTTTGGCCTTGCTGCTACAAAACCAGTGCAGGCTGATACCAGTGTCGCAGATATTCAAAAAAGAGGCGAACTGGTTGTCGGTGTCAAACAAGACGTTCCCAATTTTGGCTACAAGGATCCCAAGACAGGGACCTATTCTGGTATCGAAACGGACTTGGCCAAGATGGTAGCTGATGAACTCAAGGTCAAGATTCGCTATGTGCCGGTTACAGCACAAACCCGTGGCCCCCTTCTAGACAACGAACAGGTCGATATGGATATCGCGACCTTTACCATCACAGACGAACGCAAAAAACTCTACAACTTTACCAGCCCTTACTACACGGACGCTTCTGGCTTTTTGGTCAATAAGTCTGCCAAAATCAAAAGCATTGAGGACTTAAACGGAAAAACTATCGGGGTTGCTCAAGGTTCCATTACCCAACGCCTGATTACTGAACTGGGTAAAAAGAAAGGTCTGACCTTTAAATTCGTCGAACTTGGTTCCTACCCAGAATTGATTACTTCCTTACACGCTCAACGTATTGATGCCTTTTCCGTTGACCGCTCGATTCTGTCTGGCTACATCAGCAAACGCACAGTACTACTAGATGATAGTTTCAAGCCATCTGACTACGGTATCGTTACCAAGAAATCAAATACCGAGCTCAACGACTATCTCGATAACTTGGTTACTAAATGGAGCAAGGATGGCAGTTTGCAAAAACTTTATGACCGTTACAAGCTGAAACCATCCAGCCATACTGCAGATTAAGGAGGACACCCCATGACAGATTTATCATCTTGGACAGCCTATTTTCAGGATTTTGGACAATTTTTCAATGGTTTCCTCTTCACCCTTGCCCTAGCGATTGGATCCTTTATCCTCGCCATGGTTTTGGGCATCTTCTTTGGAGCCATGTCAACCAGCAAACGTCCAATTTTGCGCATTTTAGCTCGCATCTTTGTCGAGTTTTACCAAAACACTCCCCTCTTGGTGCAGTTTGTTATCGTTTTTTATGGCCTACCTCTTATCAGTGACCACACCATCATGATTCCGATTTATTGGACAGCTGTTCTCTGTGTAGGGCTCTATCACGGTGCCTATATCGCTGAAGTTATTCGTTCAGGTATTCAGTCTATTCCTAGCGGTCAGATGGAGGCCGCCTTGTCGCAAGGTTTTACCTATATCAGCGCCATGCGCTTGATTATCTTGCCTCAGGCTTTCCGTATCATTCTCCCTCCTTTGACCAACCAAATCGTCAACCTCATCAAGAATACCTCCACAGTCGCTATCATTTCTGGTGTAGACTTGATGTTTGTGACCAAGTCTTGGTCGGCTCTTAACGGAAACTATATCCCAGCCTTTCTAGGTGCTGCCCTTCTCTACTTTTCTCTTTGCTTTCCTGTTGCCCAGTTTGGTCGGAAGATGGAGCAAGCCAACAAAAAAGCCTATTCACTTTAGGAGGTTACTATGGAATCCATTTTAGAAGTTTTGACCCCAGATAACCTAGTATTTATCTTTAAAGGATTTGGCTTGACCCTCTACATTTCTCTGATTGCCATCGTCCTCGCTACACTTATCGGTACAGTTCTAGCAGTCATGAGAAATGGGAAAAATCCTATCTTGCGCATCATTTCCAGCATTTACATCGAGTTTGTGCGTAACGTTCCCAACCTCCTCTGGATTTTCACCATCTTTTTGGTTTTCAAGATGAAATCCACACCAGCAGGAATCACTGCATTTACCCTCTTTACCTCAGCAGCCTTGGCTGAGATTATCCGAGGCGGTCTCAATGCCGTGGACAAGGGACAGTACGAAGCAGGAATGTCGCAAGGATTTACCTCAGCCCAAATCCTCTACCACATCATTCTCCCGCAAGCCATTCGCAAAATGTTGCCAGCCATCATTTCTCAGTTTGTAACCGTAATTAAGGATACCAGTCTTCTCTACTCTGTTATCGCCCTACAAGAACTCTTTGGAGCAAGCCAAATTCTCATGGGCCGTTATTTCGAACCAGAGCAGGTCTTCAGTCTTTACATCCTGATTGCCCTCATCTACTTCAGCTTTAACCTAGCCATTTCTAGCCTGTCTCATATGCTAGCAAAACGCTGGCAACAAGCTGCAGAATAATAAATTAGCTCTCCAGTTCAATTGGAGAGTTTTTTGATGAGAGTAGATATTTATAGAACTCAATTTGACACCATACTTTTTCTATGATAAAATGTAACAAATTTATTTACAACAAATCAAAATCTAAATGAAATGGAATTTTCTATGAAATCAATCAAAGGAATACTCTTTATCATAGCTAGTTTTATCTTGACTCTTTTTGCTTGGATGAACACTTCTCCCCAATTCACTATTCCAGGACTAGCTTTAACAAGCCTATCTCTGACTTTTATCCTCGCCACTCGTCTCCCCCTACTAGAAAACTGGTTTCACGGTTTGGAGAAGGTCTACACTGTCCACAAATTCACAGCCTTTCTCTCAATCATTCTATTAATCTTTCATAACTTTAGTATGGGCGGTTTGTGGGGCTCTCGTTTAGCTGCTCAGTTTGGCAATCTTGCCATCTATATCTTTGTCAGTATCATCCTTGTCGCCTATTTAGGCAAATACATCCAATACGAAGCTTGGAGATGGATTCACCGTTTGGTTTACCTAGCCTATATTTTCGGACTCTTTCATGTCTACATGATGATGGGTAATCGTCTCCTTACATTTAATCTTCTAAGTTTTGTTGTTGATAGCTATGCCCTTTTAGGCTTACTAGCTGGTTTTTATATCATTTTTCTATATCAAAAGATTGGCTTCCCCTATCTAGGGAAAATTACCAATCTCAAACGCTTAAATCACGATACTAGAGAAATTCAAATCCATCTTAGCAGACCTTTCAACTATCAAGCAGGACAATTTGCCTTTCTAAAGATTTTCCAAAAAGGCTTTGAAAGTGCTCCTCATCCCTTTTCTATCTCAGGAGGTCATGGTCAAACTCTTTACTTTACTGTTAAAAATTCAGGTGACCATACCAAGAATATCTATGACAATCTTCAATTCGGCAGCAAAGTAAGCGTAGACAGAGCTTACGGACACATGATCATAGAAGAAGGAAGAAAAAATCAGATTTGGATTGCTGGAGGCATTGGGATCACCCCCTTTATCTCTTACATCCGTGAACATCCTATTTTGGATAAACAGGTTCACTTCTACTATAGCTTCCGTGGAGATGAAAATGCAGTCTACCTAGATTTGCTTCGTGACTATGATCAGAAAAACCCTAATTTTGAACTCCATCTAGTAGACAGTAGGAAAGACGGCTATCTTAATTTTGATCAAGAAGAAGTGCCCAAACATGCAAGCGTCTATATGTGTGGTCCTCTTTCTATGATGAACTCACTTGCCAAACAGATTAAGAAACAAAATCCAAAAACAGAGCTTATTTACGAAGGATTCAGGTTTAAATAACCACTCATACTCTCCTGGAATATCCCAGGAGTTTTTTCTACGCAATCTCAAAAAAACACTGCCAGATTTCTAGCAGTGTTTTGAGTTTCATTTATCTTAGTAGACTGTTTTTTCAGTTTCTACATCGAAGAAGTGTGCTTTGTTCAAGTCAAATCCAAGTTCAACTGTTGCACCTGTTTGCAAGTAGTCACGAGCATCAACTTTGGCAACAAATTCATCTTTACCAACTTGGCAGTAAAGGTGAGATTCTGAACCAAGCAATTCTGATACAGAGATAGTAGCTTTGACAACTGATTCTGGGAATGTTTCAAGGAAAGCAGGTTCTGCATTCACGTCTTCTGGACGGATACCGAAGATCAATTCTTTACCTTCGTAGCCTTTTTCACGAAGAACTTTCAATGCTCCTTCTGGCACTTTCAAACGGAAACCGTCAGAAACAATTTCGCTACCTACCAATTTCACGTTGATGAAGTTCATAGCTGGGCTTCCGATGAATCCTGCTACGAATTTGTTAACTGGGTTTTTGTAAACTTCTTGAGGAGTACCGATTTGTTCTACACGTCCGATAGTACCTGTACCAGCAGGGTTCTTAGTTGCTGACATGATAACGATACGGTCTGCAAGTGTCATCGCTTCTGTTTGGTCGTGAGTTACGTAGATAGTTGTAGCTCCGATACGACGGTGGATTTTCGCAATTTCAGCACGCATAGATACACGAAGTTTTGCATCCAAGTTTGACAAAGGTTCGTCCATCAAGAACACTTTTGCATCACGTACGATGGCACGACCCATGGCAACACGTTGACGTTGACCACCTGAAAGGTCAGCAGGTTTACGTTCCAAGAATTCTTTCAATCCAAGGATTTCAGCTGCTTCTTGCACACGTTTGTCGATGTCTTCCTTGCTATATTTACGCAATTTCAAACCGAAAGCCATGTTATCGTATACAGTCATGTGTGGGTAAAGAGCGTAGTTTTGGAATACCATGGCAATGTCACGGTCTTTTGGAGCTACGTCGTTAACAACCACGCCATCGATAGATGCAGTACCTTCTGTGATATCTTCAAGACCAGCAATCATACGAAGAGTTGTTGATTTACCACATCCTGAAGGACCTACGAAAACGATAAATTCTTTGTCTTTAATGTCCAAGTTGAAGTCTTCAACTGAATAGTGTTCGCTGTTTGGATATTTTTTGTAAATATTTTTAAGATTCAATTCTACCATGAGGTGAACTCCTTTTGTCTTTTGATAGTTTTATTATAGATGAAAACGCTTTACTTTTCTATGGCAAGGTGACCAAAAAAATAAAAAAGTTCTGTGCAACTTGCACAAAACTTTAGAGAATATCTGGTAAAATCAATTGATAACACAGGGTTAGGTCGGTCAATTCCTTCAACTGAAGGCCTGTCAATTCTTCCCATTTATCAATCTTGTATTGGAGAGAATTGCGGTGCAGATAGAGCTGCTGGGCTGTTTTAGTGAGAACGGCACTATTTTCCCAAAGGGAGAGAATGATTTCCTGAATCTGATCCTGATCCAAAATCATCTGGTGTAGACATTCCTTGATTGCCTTCAAGTCCACGAGTCTTTCTCCCATACTCCAAAGATAGAGCTGAGAAAAAGTATAAACACCTTGGTGACCCTGACGCCACCAAGTCTTGAACAAATCCCGCTCCGCTTTGATTAAGTCTGATAGGGCTTGATTTCCTGTCTGAGACCAAACCTGTCCTAACATGATAGAGAGACGCAGTCCAAAGTCATACTCAACCGCTTCAATCGTATCACTTAAAATAGCTCGTACAGAAGTGTATTTATCTTGTTGAAGTACGAAAACATAATCCTGAGCTCCGACCTGAATCACCGTCTGACAGTTGGGAAAAAGAGTCCGCATCATATCTAGCCAAGAAGCTAGATTTTCCTGCTGAAAATAGGAAAGATGACAATAAACCAACTGAATCTTTTTAAAAGTTTTCGGCGCCTGTCCCTTCCCCTCAATCAGATAGGGATACCAAGGATTGAGCGAAATAGTTTGCTCCTGTTTGGTTAAGAGAGCCACCAGTTGTTTTTCACGTTCGCTAAGACTAGCTTCCTCCAGCAAAATCCACTGGTGAGAAGCTAAAGGGAGAGTGAGAAAGCCCTCTTTCTCTACTGGTTGGTCTGAAATCTGAGCTTCAGGAAACCAGTCTTGTAGTTCTTTTGCCATCATGCCCTAGCCCTCCACTTTTTGGATACACCAGGAAATCAAGCTCTCAAGACGTTCCAGATTTTCAGTCATATGGAGATAGCCCATCACTGCTTCAAAACCTGTGGACATACGGTAAGTTACCACATCAGCATTTTTGGCCTTGGTGTGGCTATTGGTATTGCGACCACGTTTGTAGATTTCTTCTTCTTTTTCCGTCAGGACATGCTCCTCCAACATAAGAGAAATCAGGCGAGCCTGAGCTTTAGCCGACACATACTTGGTCGCTTCTTGGTGAAGTTTATTGGGCTTGGTCATGCCTTTGAGGATGAGGTGACGACGAATATACATAGAATACACCGCGTCCCCCTCAAAAGCTAACGCAATCCCGTTAATGAGATTGACATCAATCACGTGTCCACCTCACTCCATCCTTGGTGTCAAGGAGCTTAATTCCTTGAGCAGCCAATTGGTCACGGATCTGGTCCGCTGTCGCAAAGTCACGATTGGCACGCGCTTCTTGGCGTTTTTGAATCAAGGATTCTATCTCTGCATCCAAAACTTCCTCGACAAAGACAATTCCAAAGACTTCCAACATATCTGCAAGAGCTTCCTTAACACTTGTATCATAGTTGCCTGAGTTGATCCATTTGGCCATTTCAAAGACTACTGTGATACCGTTGGCAGAGTTGAAATCTTCATCCATAGCTGCTATAAACTTGTCTTTAAAAGCCTGTAACTCTTGAGCATCTACAATCCCAGAAAATGGTTGTTCGTAAGTGTTCTTTAGATACTTGAGATTGGTCTCCGCATCCCGCACTGCCTTTTCCGTAAAGTTGATAGGCTTACGGTAATGTTGAGTCGCAAAGAAGAAACGAAGTACTTGCCCATCGAGCGTTTTGAGAGCATCGTGCACTGTGATAAAGTTACCCAAGGACTTGGACATCTTGACATTATCGATATTGACAAATCCATTGTGCATCCAGTAGTTAGCAAAGGTCTTACCTGTTTTGGCTTCTGACTGGGCAATTTCATTGGTATGATGAGGAAACTCGAGGTCGGCTCCGCCACCGTGGATATCGATGGTATCGCCCAAAATCTCTGTTGACATGACCGAACACTCAATATGCCAGCCCGGACGACCAGGTCCCCAAGGACTATCCCAAGAAATCTCGCCTGGCTTGGCAGCTTTCCATAGGGCAAAGTCTACAGGATTTTCCTTACGAGCCGTTTCTTCATCGGTACGACCTGAAGCCCCTAGTTCCAAATCTTCCAAGGTTTTATTGGCCAACTGGGCATAGTTATGAGATTTTTCCACACGGAAATAGACATCTCCTTGACTCTCGTAGGCAAAGCCTTTTCCAATCAAGTCTTCCACAAAGCGGATGATGTCAGCCATAAACTCCACCACACGCGGATGGCGAGTCGCAGGTTTGACGCCCAAGGCCGTCACATCCTCACGAAAGGCAACGATGTACTTGTCCGCAACCTCCTGAGGCGTGATCCCTTCTTCCTTGGCACGGTTGATAATCTTATCATCCACATCTGTGAAATTGGAAATATAGGCAACCTCATACCCACGGTACTCAAAATAACGTCGAATCGTATCAAAAGCCACCGTTGAACGGGCATTCCCCACGTGGATATAGTTATACACGGTTGGCCCACAAACATACATCTTGACCTTGCCGTCCTCAATCGGGACAAATTCTCGCAAATCACGAGACATAGTGTCATAGATTTTAATCATAAATCATAGTCAGGAAATCCAAAATCCAAGAACAATTAGTTTCATCACTAAGAGTTCAATTGAATTTCAGTCCGAATGTCTCTACACTTCGGAATCCCTTGCTCCTTTCGCATTCAGATAAACCACTTGGGTTTGTTTGACAAAGCCAATCTTTTCATATAAGCGCTTGGCACCTACATTGCTATCTTCCACTGCAATCTGAAATTCCTTATCATTTTGCTCAATTAGTTGGTTGACAAGGGATTTTGCTAAGTAGCTTCCATAGCCTTTCCCACGTTCAGGTTCAGATATTGCTAAACCGTAGAAGTAATTCGTATTAGTCGATAAATCTACCGTGCAAGTTCCAATAACCTGACCGTCTTTTAACAAAATATATAAGCGACTTTCTGGATCCTTCAGAGCTTCAGCGACATATCTATCAACAATCTCTCTAGACTCATGTTCCTCTGAGAATGCCTGAAATTTTAACTGACTAATTTGCTCCTGATACGAACTATCTGCTAACAAAACTTCAAGATTAGAAAAATTTGCTAACTGATAAGGTTTTCTATCCTTACCTAACCAAGTTTCTGTATCCTCGTCCTCGACCAATCCCCAGTTGCTGGCAAAATCAGGATGACGTTCTAGAAAAATACGTTCTGTCTGAAAAGTCACTGAACGAATAGAGAAAGAAGCCGTTTCTTTCTCAAAACTAGTAAACAATGCACGCGCAATTCCCTGATGGCGATGATCTGGATGAACCAGTATCGTCACTTCCACATCTTGGTCATCAGCATAGACAGTTAAGAGACCAACAAGTTCGCCTTTTTCATAATAAAGGAAAAAGGCGGGCATGTTTGGGTCAAAATTAAGCATGTTAGAAAGATAGGGATCACGATAGGTACCGTCATAGTTTTGGCAATAGTTAATTAGTTTTTTCGCCTCAGATAGCTCCTCTTGGCTTAACTTGTTTCTTGCTTGAATCATATAGGTACCCTCTACAAACCAGACGATCTGTGACTGGCATCTTTAGATTGCTCGAGTTTATTGACGTAGTACTCTCGTTTTTCTTCGACTTCGTGGATCGTCGGTTCATCCTTCTGTCCATGAACTCGGACAATCTTAGCCGGAATACCGACAACCGTCACATCACTAGGTACGTCTGCCACGACAACTGCTGCTGCACCGACCTTGGCATTTTCACCAATTTCCACTGGTCCAATGACTTGGGCATGAGCGGATATTAAAGCTCCTTTTCGCACGGTTGGATGGCGTTTGCCACAGTCTTTTCCTGTCCCACCAAGAGTTACTCCGTGGTAAAGCATAACACCTTTTTCAACAATCGCAGTCTCTCCGATAACCAGGCCTGAACCATGGTCAATAAAGACTCCAGAGTCGATTTGAGCACCTGGATGAATCTCAATCTGAGTCCAAAAGCGCCAAAACTGACTGTGCATACGAGCCAGGAGTTTGAAGCCATGCTTCCAGAGAAAATGCGAAAGACGGTGGGCCGCCAAGGCCTTGACACCTGGATAAGTCAGTAAAACCTCCAAAGTGGTGCGGGCCGCTGGATCATTTTCTTTTACGATATCAATGGTTTCGCGCCACCATCCCATACATTTCTCCTTTTCTTATTCTGAATCTTTTGGTGTTTCTGTAAATTCTTTCTTAGGTTTGTGGTCCTTGTGATGACGTGGGCGGTGAGGTCTCTCAGACTTTTCGCCTTTTTCATCACGTTCAGGTTTTGGAGGACGAGGAAGAAGGGCTTTCATAGAAGCATCCACACGTCCTTTTTCATCAATCTTGATAACCTTAACATCAACTTCATCCCCGATTGCTACCAAGTCTTCGACATTATTGGTACGCGTCCAAGCCATCTCAGAGATATGAACAAGGGCATCTGTCTTATCAAAGAGGTTAACAAAGGCACCAAATTTCTCGATACGAACGACTTTAGCACGGTAAACTTCATCCACTTTGGCTTCACGGACCAAACCAGCAATAATTTCTTTAGCACGATTGATGGCATCTTGGTCGCTAGAGTAGATAGATACATTTCCTTCTTCATCGATATCAATCTTAACGCCTGTTTCAGCGATAATCTTGTCGATGGTTTCTCCACCCTTACCGATGACAATCTTAATCTTGTCCACATCAATCTTGATGGTATCAATTTTCGGAGCAGTTGGAGCCAATTCTGGACGAACTTCTGGAATGGTTGCTTCAATCACATCAAGGATTTCAAAACGGGCTTTCTTGGCTTGAGCAAGAGCCTCAGTCAAGATTTCTGCAGTAATCCCTTGAATCTTGATATCCATTTGAAGGGCTGTAATCCCGTCACGAGTACCCGCAACCTTGAAGTCCATGTCTCCAAAGTGGTCTTCCAAACCTTGGATATCTGTCAAGACAGTGTAGTTGTTTCCATCTGAGATAAGTCCCATGGCAATACCAGCTACTGGCGCCTTGATTGGCACACCACCAGCCATAAGGGCAAGAGTTCCAGCACAGATAGAAGCCTGAGAAGAAGAACCGTTTGATTCCAAGACTTCTGCTACCAAACGGATAGCATATGGGAATTCTTCCAAACTTGGCAAGACTTGAGCAAGAGCACGCTCACCAAGAGCACCGTGACCGATTTCACGACGACCTGGTGCACCGTAACGACCAGTTTCCCCAACAGAGTATTGTGGGAAGTTATAGTGGTGCATAAAGCGTTTCTTGTACTCTGGATCCAAACCATCAATGATTTGAGTTTCACCCATCGGAGCCAAGGTCAAGACTGAAAGAGCCTGAGTTTGCCCACGAGTAAAGAGACCAGAGCCGTGCACACGAGGAAGGAAGTCAACAACCGCATCCAAAGGACGGATTTCATCGACCTTACGACTGTCAGGACGCACCTTGTCTTCTGTAATCAAACGGCGCACTTCAGCGTGTTCCATTTGTTCCAAAATTTCAGCCACATCACGCATGATACGGTCAAATTCTTCGTGGTCTGCATATTTTTCTTCGTAAACGGCTGTGACTTGATCTTTAACTGCTTGAGTTGCAGCTTCACGGGCCAATTTTTCTTCTACTTGAACCGCTTTTTGGAGGTCGCTGTTGTAGGCTGAGATGATTTCTGCCTGCAATTCAGCATCCACATGAAGCAATTCCACTTCTGCTTTTTCCTTACCGACAGCAGCAACGATTTCTTCTTGGAAGGCAATCAATTCTTTGACCGCTTCGTGCCCTTTAAGGAGCGCTTCCAACATGATTTCTTCTGACAATTCTTTAGCACCAGACTCTACCATGTTGATGGCGTGTTTGGTACCAGCTACTGTCAATTCAAGGAGAGATTGCTCTGCTTGTTCTTGACTAGGGTTGATGATGATTTGGCCATCTACATATCCCACTTGTACCCCAGCAATTGGTCCGTCAAATGGGATATCTGAAATAGAGAGTGCCAAGGATGAACCAAACATAGCAGCCATTGGTGCAGATGCATTTTCATCGTAAGAAAGGACAGTGTTAATCACTTGCACTTCATTACGGAAACCTTCCGCAAACATAGGACGGATTGGACGGTCAATCAAACGCGCTGTCAAAGTCGCATCCGTTGAAGGACGTCCTTCACGTTTCATAAAGCCACCAGGAAACTTCCCAGCCGCATACATTTTTTCTTCGTAGTTGACTTGAAGAGGGAAGAAATCTCCAGTTGCCATTTTCTTAGACATAACGGCTGCAGTCAAGACAGTTGACTCACCGTAACGCACGACAACTGCGCCATTTGCTTGCTTAGCAACCTGACCAGTCTCTACGATTAACTCACGACCCGCAAAAGTCGTTTGAAACACTTGTTTTGTCATTTTAATCCCCTTTGGATTGATGAAATTATACGCCTTGCCTACAAAGATCAAGATACTAAGCCGTCAAGCAACTCAAAGGAAAATAGGAAATCTAACGACGGAGCGACTGCTCCTAGGCAGATTTATCTTTTTCCACAGAGTTGTAGGCGTGTTCAATTAATCAAGATATTTTGGACGATTCGGCTTGCCGAACATTTCTGTAGAAAAATAGGAAGGTGACTTTGCACTCGATAAGTGCTAGGAAGCTTATCTTTTTTCCTAAGAAATGAGACCAAAATTCAATTAAGTATCTTTTTGATATTTCCCTGAAATAGTGCGGACGGGAGGTAAAATTATCCAGTGGATGATTTTAGAAATCCAATGGAATTTCAATGGTAATTTTTAATTACTTCGCCTTTTCATTTCTATGCTCAGGCTAAAATAGTTTCCCGAACTATTTTACTCTCAAAAATCCCGTTTTAGATAATAATATTGTTATCATCTAGGATACCACGATAGCGTGAAATATCTTTTAAATACTCACTCCGTTCGTGTTTTTTGAGACACACATTATCAGATTTTGTTTAAAAAATAATCAACTTTAAACAAACTTCTACAACCTAAATACCCTCATCTTTGTATCAAGTACGTACAGAGTCTATTTTATCATATTTTTCTTAAAAAGTGCGGTCTTTACCATTAAAAAGGAACCATTCCCCTCAGCCGAGAAGAATGGTTTGCTTTTTATTATCCTAGAGACTGGTGATTAAACAAAGCATGAGTTGCTTGATGAATGTATTTTGCTGTTTCAGCATTGTTCATGGTGTAGAGATGCACACCGGCAACATCCTGAGTTACCAAGTCCACGATTTGATCCACTGCATAGGCAAGTCCTGCTGCTCTGAGCGACTCAGGGTCATGCTCATACTTGTCTAATATGGCTTTAAATTTGCGTGGAAGATGGATATTCTCACAAGTCTTCAAGAGACGGAGAGCCTGATTTCGATTCAGAATTGGCATAATCCCTGCATGAATGGGAATATCAATCCCAGCCAAAGTACATTTGTCTTGGAAATCATAGAAGCGCTCATTGTCAAAGAAAAGCTGGGTTACAAGGCTCGAACAACCTGCATCCACTTTCTTCTTAAGATTTTGAATATCTGAAATCTGATTTGGTGAATCTGGATGGCCTTCTGGATAACAAGCACCAACAATATCAAAGTGAGGGGCTTGTTCCTTGATGAACTCAATCAAGTCAGTTGCATAGCGGAAATCCTTTTGCGGCTCCACATCAGGGATAATATCCCCACGCAAGGCCAAGATTTTCTGTACCCCAACCTTGTCCAAGTCAGCAATGGTTTCAGCCACCTTGTCCTTAGTCAAATAGATGGCTGGCAAGTGAGCAATAGTCGGAATCGCCAAGTCATTTTGGATAAAGTCAGCCAAACGAACCGTCGTTTCCTTGATATTAAATTTATTATTGCTGGCAGTCACACTGATAAAGTGGGGAGCCAACTCCTGCATATCTTGAAGAGCAGAAATAATGTTATCATTACCCACGGCTGGGTTGGGAGGGAACACTTCAAATGAGAGTGACGGTGTTTGGCGTGACATAGTCCTTATCCTTTTCTAGTTGATTTTTTTCGTTAGCTGGATTCCTAGAATCCAAGTGAAACAGGCAGATTGACCAAACAGCGCTTCTTGAGAAATCCTTATCTTACAATTTCTCACGCGCAGCTTTAGCTGCTTCAACAAGGCGGATCAAGCTTTCTTTTGTTTCTGGAATACCACGTGTTTTCAAACCACAGTCAGGGTTGATCCAAACTTTCTTGCTTGGCACTTTAGCAAGGATGGCTTCGATTGTGTGGTCGATTTCGCCTTCATTTGGCACACGAGGTGAGTGGATATCGTAAACCCCAGGTCCCACTTCTGTTTGGAAGTTTTTCGCTTTGAGTTCGTCCAAGATTTCAAGGTTTGAACGGCTAGCCTCAAATGAGATAACGTCCGCATCCATGTTGTCGATAGCTGGGATGATATCTGTAAATTCTGAGTAACACATGTGAGTGTGGATTTGTGTGTCTGGCGCTACTGTTGAGTGTACCAAGCGGAAGGCAGGAATTGCCCAGTCAAGGTAGTCTTCGTACCAGTCGCTACGACGGAGCGGCAATTTTTCACGAAGAGCAGCCTCATCGATTTGGATGATTTTCACACCAGCAGCTTCAAGGTCAAGCACTTCATCCTTGATAGCAAGGGCGATTTGAAGAGTAGAATCCTTGATAGAGATGTCTTCACGTGGGAATGACCAGTTGAGGATGGTAACAGGTCCAGTTAACATACCTTTAACAGGTTTGTTTGTACGGCTTTGTGCATAGCTAGACCATTTAACAGTGATTGGGTTAAGACGAGTAACATCACCCCAGATGATTGGTGGTTTCACCCCACGCATACCGTATGATTGTACCCAACCATTTTTAGAGAAGAGGTAACCTGACAAGTTTTGACCGAAGTACTCAACCATGTCATTACGCTCAAATTCACCGTGAACAAGGACATCAAAGTCGATATCTTCTTGCCATTTGATCCATTCATCAATAGTTTTAGCAAGGAAAGCATCGTACTCTTCTTGAGACAATTCACCTTTACGGTAAGCCAAACGCTTCGCACGAACTTCTTTTGTTTGAGGGAATGAACCGATAGTTGTTGTTGGAAGAGCTGGAAGTTTGAAAGCTTCTTCTTGGATAGCTTCACGTTCTGCAAAGGCTGGCAAACGAGTGTAGTCTGCGTCTGTCAAGCCAGCGATACGCGCACGAAGTTCAGCATTTTCACCCACACGCTCAGTCGCAAAGAGTTCTTTGTTGGCTGCAAGTGCTTCTTCACCTTGACCATTGCGGATAGCATCCAAATCACGAATCTCATCCAATTTTTCAACTGCAAAGGCAAAGTGGTTCAAGATTGCTGGTTCAAATTCTTCATTAGCAGTTGTAAATGGCACATGAAGAAGTGAGCATGAGCTTGTCAAGACAATGTTTTCAGCTGGGATTTGCTCAAGAACAGCCAAGCTCTTTTCGTAGTTGTTGCGCCAGATGTTTTTACCATTGACAATACCTGCATAAAGAGTCTTGTCAGCTGGGAAACCACCTTTAACCAATTCAAGAGTTTTCTTACCTTCAACGAAGTCAAGACCGATAGCATCTACTGGCAAGTTTACAAGGTCAGCGTAGACGTCACGAACATCACCGAAGTAAGTTTGAAGCAAGACTTCAAGACCTTTTTTGTCAGCCAAGAGTTTGTTGTAGAGATTCAAGAAGAGAGCTTTTTCTTCAGCTGTCAAATCTTTGACAAGAGCAGCTTCATCCAATTGGATACGAGTCGCACCAAGTTCTGCCAATTTAGCAAAAACTTCTTGGTAAGCAGCCACTAAGCTGTCTACGAAATCTTCTGCTTTCACGCCTTCTTCAAAATCTGACAATTGAAGGAAAGTGAATGGACCTACAAGAACTGGGCGAGTGTTCAATCCAAGTTCTTTGGCTTCTTGGAACTCATCGAAGATTTTGTGACCAGCCAATTTTACTTGAGTGTCTTTTTCAAATTTAGGAACGATGTAGTGGTAGTTGGTGTTGAACCATTTCTTCATTGGAAGGGCGCGAACATCCCCTTTTTCTCCTTGGTAACCACGACCCAAAGCGAAGTAGCGCTCAAGGCCAGACAAGTCCAAGTTTTGAACTGAAGCAGGTACCACGTTGAAAAGGAAAGCTGCATCTAGGAAGTTGTCATAGTGAGAAAAGTCATTTGATGGGATTTCAGTGATGCCTTTTTCTTTGACGATATTCCAGTGTTTAGCACGCAATTCTTTTGCGGCTGCAAGGAGTTCTTCTTCTGAGATTTCTTTTCTAAAGTATTTTTCAGTTGTAAATTTTAATTCGCGGAATTCGCCCAAACGAGGGAAACCGATGATTGTAGTTGACATGATGTGTCCTCCAAAATTTGTTGTTGAAACTATCTTAACAGAAAAGAAATCATCTGTATAATTGTAAAAAATTAGGCTTTGATATAGTTTGAAACTATATCTCTGTTTTAAACAAAAGAAAAAGACCTGAGACAATTGCCTCAAATCCTTTGTGTAGCTTGTTTTATAGGCGTATTCCGGTTAGAATGCTCAAACGCGTTATTAGTAATTCTTATAAGTGACTATGGCTTGCTATTAGAAAAGACTATAAGTCAGTTTATTCAGCTCTTTTCCTGTTCGAGGGGGACGACTGCTAGTGTCTTTCCTAAACTGGCTAAAACTTTCAAGACTGTATCCAACTGAGGACTAGTCTTTCCTGTTTCCATTCTAGCTATGACAGGTTGACTCACTCCACTGAGTTCTTCTAGCTTTTTCTGGCTGATTCCTTGCTCATGTCTGGCTTCAATCAACTCACTCATGATAGCCACTCGCATATCACTTTCAAGGATTTCCTCCTTGGTAAAGAGTTCTGACCGGACATCCTTCCAGTTACTTCCAATAGCACTATTCTTCATCACTTAACCCTCTTTCTTTTAAGTCCTTCAGTTCACGCTTGGCTTTTTCAATTTCTCTTCTAGGAGTTTTCTGAGTCTTTTTGACAAAATGATGTAAAAGAACAAAACTACCATCAAGCCACGCTATAAATAAAATTCGATTTCTCAAAGGTCTTAGTTCCCATATCTCATCTTCCAAGTGTTTCATATAGGGTTCCCCAGCTCTCGTCCCATGCTGACTAAGCAACTCGATATAGTCATTTAGTTTATTGAGTTTGATGCGACTATCCTTACTTTTCTGACTAGCCAATTCTCTCATATAATCCAAAACTGGCTCGTTTCCTTTTTTGTCCTTATAGAAGTAAATCGTATGCACCAAGCAACCTCTTTCTAATTAAATTATAACTCAAAAGTTATTAAAAGTAAATCTGAACACTCATAAAAAGAAGACCTTAGAAAAACTCTAAAGGTCTCATCTTTATTATTCGAAAAAATTAAGAGAAGAGTTATAAAGTGCTGTAATCCTTACGTTTACTCCAGCTCAATCCCCTTCTCTCGAAGATTAGCCAGACACTCCTCATAGTAGGCATCGTCATGTTCGCTGTATATAGGACTGGTCAATTTTTCCTCTACTAATTCTTGATAAGGAGGGCAGGTCTTGCCACGGTAGTTCTTGTCCAACCACTCTGGACTGACCTTATAGCCTCGGTCAGCCATTTCCTTCATGATCAAGCGATGATAGGCATAGAGACGATAGGGCGAGTGAGTAAAGACATAGTCCACCGTCGCATGCTTTCTACCCCAGCCATTGCCACGTAGAGCGCAACACTCTCGATGCTGCCCCAAGAGCTGAGGACGGGGAAGTTGTGAAATCAAAGCCTCATGCCAAAGTCTCATGGGAGTCTCCTTTCAGTAAAGTCGAATGTTGCAAGTATGTATTTGGGTAACGTTCAAGTAAATCTCTCGTCTTAGCAATTAAGTCTTCTTTGGTGGCATGACCAGAGTGATAACGCTCCAGTAAAAACATATAATCCTTGCGTTCATTCTCCGTTGCTTTCTTCTTGAAATATCCCCAAATATGCTGAAAAGCATTGCAAACCTGACCCCTGTGTTCTGGAATCTGACAGGCACGGTCAATCATCTCCTGAACCTGACTCATCTCCACCTCTTCATTCTTGAGATACTGACGAATCTCATTGTAAATATTGCTGGAATGGCTCAAAACGAGGTATTTGTTTCTCGCCCAGAGTTGCTGGCAAAGGGCACGTTGGTTGTTATTTTCCATATTTCTCCTTACTTTCTACTAGTTCCCCGGAAATATGGAAACAAAGTTATATCTTAAAAATTAGCGGAATATGAGCGAATCAATTACTCTCATCACCCTTCAAACTCTTTCAAAAACTCTTTAAGTTCAGCATCGGCTTCTGGTGTGGTTCCGTGGAGCTGACCGAGCATTTCGAGTAGGGAAGCGGTTTGGTTTTGGATTGCTTGATTGGTCGTGTTAATCTTGCTGACGATGTCTGTCAGGGGCTCGACTTCTTCTTCCTCAAAGGTATCTACATAGCGAGGGATATTGAGGTTATAGTCATTTTCGACAATTTCTTCATAGCTTGCTAGATGGGCAAACTTGTCAATTTCCTCACGAGACTTGTAGGCTTCCAGAATCTTTTCGATATGAGCATTCGTCATGATATTCTGATTTTTGCCCTTATCAAACTCCTTAGAAGCATCGATAAAGTAAACATCACGATTGATACGATTCTTTTTGAGAATGATAACCGTGGTCGGAATGCTGGTATTAAAGAAGATATTGGCTGGAAGACCGATAACCGTATCAATAGCTCCTTCTTCTAACAAGGCCTTGCGGATAGTTCCTTCCGCATTGCCACGGAAAAGAACACCGTGGGGGAGGACGATAGCCATGACTCCATTATCCTGCTTGAGATGGTAGTAACCATGCAAGAGAAAGGCAAAATCAGCCTTAGACTGGGGCGCCAGTTTCCCAAAAGGAGAGAAACGAGGATCCGCCATAAAGCCAGAACTTGCTGACCACTTGGCAGAGTAGGGAGGGTTCATCAGAACACCGTCAAAGTTAGTCGGTTCCTGAGTCGGCCAGTCTTCATCCAGTGTATCGGCATTGTGGAGGAATTGATTTTCAACTGGAACACCGTGTAGAATCATGTTCATCCGAGCCAAGTTATAGGTCGAGGTATTGAGCTCCTGACCAAAGTAGACCACTGTCTGCGGTTTATGAGAGTATTTCTTGGCATTGAGCAAGAGGGAGCCAGACCCCATAGTCGCATCATAAATGGTAAAGCCTAGCTGGTCCTCACGACCCAAAAAGGCAATCTGAGTCATGAGTTTGGCAACAGGTTGAGGTGTATAAAACTCACCAGCCTTCTTGCCCGAATCCGTCGCAAACTGACCAATCAGATACTCATAAGCATCCCCCAGCATATCACCCGCATGACCAGCCACATCCAGCACAGCCAACTCCTTCATGACCGCCGCCACCGTTTGGTTTTGCTTTTGCGGAGTCGCCCCTAGTTTTTTAGAATAGAGATCAATATCTTCAAAGAGATTTTCATAGAGTTCATCACTCTGCTCAATATCACGAAAACCCTGAGCCAAATCTTCCAACTGGAAAGTCCCCTCATTGACACGCGCTACCAGAGCCGTAAAGGTCAACTCAGGCTTGATACTATAGTTGAGTTCATCCTTCATAACTGCAAGAAGATCCTCGTGGGTGCCCGCATCCTCATAGTAGTTGCGATAGACCTCAAGGGCAGCCTCTAGACTCTCACTCCCCTCCTCCATAGTCTCCGCCACGAAAAAGAGCATCTTATCTGACAGATACTTATAAAAGACCATACCCAAAAGATAGGACTTGTAGTCATTAGCATCCATCTTAGAGCGGAGAACATCCGCTGAGTTCCACAGGGCTTGGTAGAGCGACTGGGAAGTTTGTGTTGTTTCCATAATGTTTCTTTCTAAGTTTTGAAATATAATTGTTAAATTTTATCACTAATCATCTAGATAAACATATCCTGCAAGAGTTTCTTTTTGAGTGTTTCTAGTTGACTGATTTTCTCTTGATACGAAGTAATAAGCTGATCAAGATTAGAAAAATAGGAACCGATAGCTTGTTGTTCTTTCTTATCAGGGTAGTGAAATTCATATTTCATTAAGTTTGATGGGCTTATTCCAAAAACTTTCATACCTGTACCAACTTTATAACCATATTTTCTAAATGTTTGAGTTTTAAACATGTAATATAAGAAAATTGAATCAAAAATTGACTGAGGTCTAACAGCTATGGTATGAAGACCTGCAACTATTTTTTCTGATAGAGCAGTAACAACTACTGCAACTTCTGCAATTCCTTTGTAATCTTCTGAAGCATCCGCGAAAATTAAATCCCCCTGCTGTAGAAATTCACTTAATTTTGTATCAGTTTTAATATATGGAATTGAATTTCCATCATCTATCATAGAAACTTTTCCTAGATGAATATCACCATAATGTATGTACTTTAGACCTGTATTTTGATTCGTCTCAACATCTCTTGACAAAGAATAAGATTTTACACGATCTGTAGATTTTTCTAAAGTAGTTTTCTCCCACTCACCTTCAAAATCCTCCAAACGTATCTCAGGAACAGTCTGTCTGGCTTTAGGAAACATCTTGGAGAGCATGGTCGCCTTGAAAAATTGGTAGTTAGCGAGATTGTCCTTGTAGCCGGCAAGCAGATCGTCGAGAGTGCGAAAGAGAGAGCCTATAGCTGATTGTTCGGCTGAACTAGGAACTGAAATTTTGGTATTACGAAGAGTTTCTAACCCCAAAAATTTTTGAGTATTCCCTGCCATTTCAATTTGAATATATTTATTGAATAAGTTCGTTTTTAAATATTGCAATAAAAATTGATTTTGTATCTGTCCACCATTTTTTATCAGACCTACATTTTTTATAGCAAATCCATCTGTTTCAACTAAAACAGGCTTTCCTATTGTACCAATAAGCCCAAGTAGAATATCTCCAACTTCTACTTTTGAACGTTTATTAATCTCATTATAATCTGAGTCAGAAATTAATGATACATCTTCTAGATTTAGTCCATAATCTGTTAAATTCTTTGAGGTAACTAAAGGATAGCCAGTGTCCATATACTTTGGAGATGAGTGAGTACCATCTCGAACGTCTTTGACTTCTTTTAATCTTGTATATGACCAATGATTTAAAAAACTCTTAAATCTTATTGTAGGAATACTATTTTTACTCATTATTTTCCTCCAGAATATCTTTAAATTCGATCTGCTTACTTCTAAATCCAAATAGCTTTAATCTAGAATCTTCGCGTCTGGACTTATCAGAAATCAACTCCCTTTTCTTTAAGTAATAAAGAAGCTTTTTGTTAAATTCAGAATACGAAACCTCCGCATCTTGATTACCATTTCCTCCGTTACCTTCATTTTGATTTAATCTTTCAAAGGCAACTTTCCATTCATCATAGATATCTTTGGCAATTTCTTCCTTCAAAAATTTCATTATATCAGATAGTTCCAATAGTTCTAAATAAGTACCTAGCAAAGTAAGCTTATCTACTTCTATTTGTCTTTCCGAATCAGAAATTAATTTTTCGAGAATTTCTTTCTTATGTTCAAGTAAAACATCATTCGCATTTAGGATAGATTCATACAATGGAATGCTAATTTCAATTTCATCTAATTTTATAAATTGTCTTATATATTTTTTAACAATGTTCTGAATTTCAACTTGAAGTTCATTTTTAACTCTTTCATATGTCTCCTTAGACAGTAAATATTCAAAATTACTGTCATCAAAATGATTATTCAAAAGAAATATTCTTATTCTTATGTCATCTTCCATTTTAAGATCGTATCTTGCTATTAATTCTAGCAATTGTTCTTCATCTCGAATATCCCTCTCATCATTTATATAATCCTTTATATTATTCCAAATAAAATTAGCTAGGGAGCTTGGATATTCTTTTCGGAAAAATTCAAGGTTTAGTCTATTGAATTCAATTAGATTATCATCTGTTAATTTTTCCAACTGAGATTCACTCATACCTATTTCGCTAAATTTTTCATAATATCTATCCCCAGTGGCATTAAGAACTTTTTTTCGAATATTTTTTTGTAATTTCTTTGATTGTATTATATATTCTTCAAATTTTTCTTGCACTTCATCATCGAACCGTAGATAAATCTCTTTATCAAACTCGAAATTTGGATTTTGATTAATAAAATCTATCAAGAAATTATCCTCGTCCTCATTTTGACTAAAATAATCTAAAATAATTTCAGTATTTACTTCTGCTTTTTGAGTAATTACAAGATTGTTAACCAGTATTTCTCTATTTTCACTAGATAGGTCATTGAATTTATCTTGAGTATAAGTTATATAAAATTCTGGAATACTAGCGATTATCTTTTCTGCTAACGTTACGTTTTTGATATCTTCATCATTATCTAACTCGTCAGATTCATCACTTTCTAACTTTTCCTGAGGTAATTGATGATTAAATACAACATTATTATTTAACAATTGTTCAATATACTCAGGTTTATCACGCATCTCTCCCTCTGATAGATCAATATACATTAAAATATACTTTAGAAATTCTTCATCAGAAGATAAACAATAGTCTAACAAGGATTTGAATTCAATATGATTATTTAACAGTTCATAGTTCTTATGTTTTACTTCTGACTCCAGTGTGTCTTTATCCGAATATTGTTCCATAAAAAATAACACATTAGATTCACAAATATCGTATAAATCATTCTTATAAATATAATTCAGAACATTTTTCTCATATCCTTGACTCAGAAAAGTAAATTCCTTAATTTTAATATTTAAGTACGAAAGGTTTGTACTAAATTGGTCAAAATTGTAATCATTAGTATGTAATAACATTTCTTGATTAGTCTCTATGTATCTAGCAACCTGTTCTCTAACATCTTTAGTATAATTGCTTAAATCAACTAAATTCATTAACGATAATATCAATCGACTTTTATAAATATGACCATATTCATTAGTATCATTTTTTATAAAATCAGCAATTAGAAATGAATTATGCTGTAAGCATTTTTCAAAAAATAACTTAGTAACCATTTCCTTAGAATTCGATTCTTTATTCCAGTCCAATCTAGGAAGTTCATCATAGAACTTCATTAAAAAATCTAAAATATTTTCTTGATGAAGAACTTCGTTCAACTCCTCTTTATGATTTTCTGAATATAATAGATATCTATATAAATCATAATTCAATACATTACTACTTTTGAAATTTTTTACTTCTAAATAATTAAAGATTTCATCAAAATTTTTAATAGAAATGTCATAATTGTTATGTCGTCCAGAAATAACATTCCTCAAGTATTCCTTTTCAACTACTGTTATAGTATTCTCATAAAAATAAGTTAAATAATCTTGATAGCTTTCATCAATATAACCATTCCTAATTAGAAAAGAAATAATAGAAAACTGAGGATTATTTTTTATTTCTTCTGCTAGATTACTTTTAAAATTATCAATATCTGAAGCATATTGGTATATATCTGATAATCTATAACTATCTAGTTTCTCAAGCTCATCATTTATTTTCTTAATTTCTTCTTTTAATTTTTCTATTATTTTTTTATTTTTTGTATTGTTTAAACGCACCTGAAATTCTGAAGATGTTTTTTCAGGAAATATTGAATCAAGACTTACTTCTTGACCACCATTATTATAATAAGCAGAGTAAAAATTATCAAAAACAATAATTGTATTTTCTTCATTCAATAATTCATTAATAAACTCTAAATATGATGGAAATTGTGATTGAGACTTCCCATTTACTTTAATTACTTCTTTTCCGTTTGGGATTTTTAAAATAGATCCATATAATTCAAGCTCATCGTTTAACTGTTCTTCCTCTGCCTTCTCTATTCTTTTTTTCAATTCTTTTATTTTACTATTTAATTCCTCCCTACGATTTTTTAATGCTATTTCTTTTGAGTTCAATAATTCAAATAAATATCCTTGATTTCTTTGTAGGAGCGAAAAATCTTTAGGAAAAATATTTTTATAGACTACCATTGAAAAAAGCTTCTCATAATCCAACTGTAAAGTATTTAATGTCTCTTTATAAGTCAGATACTCATTACAAACATTATTAATTAATCTCATATCATCAAGATACAAAGAAATATTAAATAAAAATGTTTTATCTAAATTATCATATTCTCCCATATTTTCTAATATTTTCTTTAGTTGGTTATGAGAATTTGAAGCAGTTACGACAGGAACTATAGGAATAATATAATCAAAAAATTTCGTTCTCTCTTGTGATTCAAATAAATTATCCTTTACAAGATAGAAAAATACAAGCTTTGTTTCCCTAGATACTTTTCTTTTCCTATTGATAACAATATTTAATTCTTTTAACTTTTCAAAAATTCTAGAGTCATTAAAGCGTTCAATATCTTCAAATACTATAACATCAGCTCCAGACTTCTTAAACAAATAAACTACATCATCTAAATAGCGATCAAAATAAGATACTCTTGAACTTTCATTTGAAAAGATTTCAATATTTGTTTCGATTTTTTCTGCTTTTAATGATAGTGTCTTAATAAAACCAAAATCTCTTTGTAGCTTGGATAAATAAAAAATTCCATATATAATTAAAACAAACAAAATCGCTAGAGCTAGAAGAGAAATAATAGGCTTCGTAGTCCAAGACAACCAAGAAAAATTCTGAACTAATCCCTGCCATGAAGAAAAATTAAAAAGATACAAAGATAATAGTATTATTAAACCTAGATATACTGTAATATTGATGGGATTAACCTGTGATTCTGTATCAAGAGTTTTAAAAATAGATTTTCTTATTTTATTGGGATCTATTTGATGAAGCAATTGATTGATTATTTTCCCTTCAATTGTATTGATTTCACGCTTATCAAGTCCATTTTTTTCACTACTTTTTGTTTCATCATATTGTCCCAAAGAAATATGGATGAATTTTTTATTTTCACATTTCAACTCAAAACTCTCAACAACACTACTTTTCCCAGCTCCATAATTACCTGTAACAGCCACATTTGTTACTTCAGATTTCTCATCAATCGCAAACTCAAGTGCTTTCAGTGTTACCGGTTTTATTTCAACATCCTTATTTGAAGTAAGCGCTCTAAACTTGTATTCTTTTACCATTAATTTTTCCATTTCTCTATGATTACTATACAAAAACCATTATATCAATTATGACCTAGTATATAAAGCTTTTATACGCAAAATCCCCTTAGAAATCTGCTTCTAAGGGGTTGTCTTTATCCTGCTGCTTGGGCTGGTTCTGCTGGTTTAGTCTTTTTATCTTTCTTGCTACTAGTGATGAGACGGCGTTTGCTGTCTCGGATGCTATTGAGTTCCTTGAGGAGTTGAGTCAGGTGTTCCTTTTCAGGATAAGCTTCTGCACTGGCTGCGGTATAGCGCATAAAGAGGTCGTAGCTAGTTGAAAGTTCGGTACGGAGTTGTCTAGTCTTGCCAACTTCCTTGGCAGACTTAGAAGCACGCGCCTTACTTTCCACTTGGTCATATTCCTCTTGAGCATTGACTACCGCTGTCAGCATAGGGGTCAGTCCTAGACTGGTCACTGCCTCATGATAGGGTGTTTCACTAAGCGTTTTGAGCAGGCTCTTGATTTCTGCCGTTTCCACATCGTTACTGTGCTTAGTGATATCCTTGTACTTGGCAAAGACTGGTTTCAGAGTTTCATGAGCTTCTTTGAGCTTAACATCCTTAATCTTAGCAAATCCTCTATGAAGGGTAAAGAGACCGACCAAGGCACTATCACGATTGCGATCAACTTCTGTCAGATTACTAGACTCTTTCGTTTCCACCACTGCAAGTTGAGCTTGAAAATCATCCAGCTTGGTTTTGAAGGGTTCCAAATGTTTGGCATACATAGCTTCATCCTTGTTTGCCTTAGAGAAAGTGAGCAAAATTTGATGAGTATCCATCATCAGGCTTTCAAACTCACGGTTGGTAAAGTTGCTGTAACTAAGAGGGCGAATAGCGTATGTTTTTGTCATGATGATATCCTTTCTATTTAACGAATCATTTATTATCTTCTCTATCAAACCAAGACTGGATTAGTTCTGGAAGATAGACCTGTTTTTGATCTGTTTTTACAATGCTTCCTTGTCTAGGAGGTTGAACCAAAGGTCTATCCTTAAATACAAAGACTTGAAACAATGCACAGACCAAAAATAGAAGCCCCCATAAAGGAAGTGTCGATAGCATACTCTCCTCATCATCTTTAACTTTCTTCATCAATTTTTCTCCTTTAAGTTGATACATTCATTCTAACAGTTTCCAAAACATTTTAACCCCCATCCGCTCAACTGTCATTATTTCCATTCAAAATGTACTTTTCAGGACAAATCAGACAGTTCCAAATTAAAAAATCTCTATCTGACTAGACAAACATTCCGTCTGTTAGATAGAGACTCTTACTATTTTTGGAGTTTAACTTTTCTAGCTTTAGAATACATATAAACTTTAGGGAAGACGACTATTCGAAAGTTCGAAGACCTCAAAACTTTCGTAGATAAGCTATTCGAAACGAAGAATACTTTTAAATTTATGGAATAACAATTGTTCTAAACATAGAATACATTTAAACTTTAGGATAGAGACCTATTCTAAGTCTAGAAGGACTATCTCCCAACCCTCAACGGCTCAATGACTTCCTCTACTAGCTGGGTATAGGCTTCCTTGATTTGTTTTTTATAGAGGAGAGGATTGAGGGCATCTGCCACCTCTAGCTTATAGTCCTGATAGCGCTGGCTCTTAGTCAGTTGGCTTTCTCCTAGTTGTTTTTTAGCTCCCTTACGGTAATGTTCGGCATAGTAACGGAGTTCATCCTCGCCGACATACCAGCGCTTGCTAAAGACTTGGATATGTTGCTGGATGACAGCCTCTATCATCTGATCCAAGATATTGGCAATGGACTGACCACGATAGCTTTCTGGATGTTCTTGAACTTCTCTCCAAAGTTCAGTGATAATCTGAGCAAGATTGGGATTGGTCTTCTCAAGACTCTGAATATAGTTATCCACGGCTTCCTTATCTTGAGAGCTTAGGTGCTTTTCTTGACTTTGACCTTGTTCAATCAGGCTTTGGATCAAGGTTAGGATATAGGCATAGTTGATTTCGTCCACTTGGATAGACTCCAGTTCATAGTGGATATCAAGTGGCTCTCCATCGTCATCATCCTCTACTCGACTTTTTAATTCTGCAAGGACATTTCGATAAAGGCCCAGATACCTTTCCAACTTCTCTCCATCAAGTCCCGTCTGACTGTAAACTTCTTCCTCATCATACTCTTTATACACTCGGATAGAGGCTAGGTACTTATCAAGAGCTTGATAGGTTTTAGCTAGTTTCCTCAACTCAGGCGTAGAGACTTGCTCGAAATCTAGACCATTCACATAGTCATCAGTAGCAAGATTTTTGAAATCACTGCAACTCCGTAAAAAGTTCCTCTTTTCCTCTTCCCAGCTTGGAGCTAGAACCTCGTTTTCACCACCATTTGAGTAGAGCTTGAGGGCATTATCTACTGCTTCCTTAAAGGCTAGAGGCTTTTGGAAGGTGATGATATGACCGTAGGTCTTACTGCTGTCAAAAATACGGTTGGTTCGGCTAAAAGCCTGAATCAAGTCCTGCGGTTGCATGGGCTTGCGGTCGATAAAGAGAGTTGACAGACAAGGGGCATCAAACCCCGTTAGGAGACGATTGACTACGATGACTAAGTCCAACTGCTCATTGCGATAGAGGTATTTGTCCTGCTTTCGAGCTAGGCGGTTATTGACATCCGTATTAAAGCCACGCAGATCCGCCATGGTAAAATGGGTATCAAACTCTTGGTTATAGTCTTCTAAAACCTGCTTCATGTGGTCTTGATTGGCTCTTGAGTCTTCTTCATTTTCTGTGACCGAGTAAGTGATAGTCGCCTTTGGAAAGTCAGGAAGGACCTGCTTGACCCTCTCCGATACCTTGACTCTCGTCTCCCCAGCCTTGACTCGTTTGAGGAGATCATAGCAGGCTTGAGCTTGAGGGATTGACTTGACGGTCAGGATAGCATTATAGGTCTTACCCACTCCTTTTTGGAAGCCTAGCTGTTGACGAGATTTATTGATAATGGCATCCAAGACTTCCAGCATATGCTCCTCATCCTCGTAGACAGTATCTGGTATGTCATTTTCAGATTTATCCGTGATGAGGGTATTGCGATAATCTACCTTAAAGCCTAAAACTGCTCCATCATGGATGGCTTCCTTGACTGTATACTCATGGAGACGGTCTCCGTACTGTTGCTGGGTGGTTTGAGCTAGATCGCCGACTTGCTGGCGTTTATTTTCCTTAAAGATAGGTGTGCCTGTAAAGCCATACCAGAGAGACTGTGGGAAAAAGGTCTGAATGTCTTTTTGTGTTTGAGGTGTTACGGCACGGTGGCATTCATCCACGACAAAGGCCACTCGAAGGCCCCTGATTTTGTCCGCATCACGCTGGTAAAGTCCTTGCTCAAACTTACGCATCATGGTGGTGATTTTCTGGATAGTAGTTACCACCACACGCTTATCGTTACTTCCTAGTCGCTTGACCAAATCATGAGTATTATCCGTCTCATCGATATCAATGACATCATTGGTCGCATAGGAGAGAAATGACGAAGTGGTCTGTTGATCCAAGTCCCTTCGGTCAACGACAAAAATCGTCTTTTGGATGGAAGGAATATGGAGGAGATTCCGAGCTACCTTATAAGAAGTCAGGGTCTTACCTGAACCTGTCGTGTGCCAGACATATCCTGATGCTTGCTGGCGAGAGGCTTCTTGCACTGCTTCGATTGCATGGATCTGGTAGGGACGCAGGAGGATAAGAGCCTTCTTGCTATCATCAAGGACAGAATACTGCATAACCATCTGGTGGGCACGAGGGATGGAAAGGACTTCGTGGGCAAAACTGGTCAAGCTCGTTATGGGTTGGTTGTCTTTATCCACCCACTTAGTTAGAAATTGCTTGTTGAGTTTATTTTCCCTAGCCGCAGCGATATAGCGTGTGTCTACTTTATTGGTCACAACAAACATCTGTAAGCTAGAGTAGATGCCACGGAACTTTCCTTCTCTATCATACTTCTTAATTTGATGAAAGGCATCTAGAAAAGCAACCCGGGGACTTTTAAGCTCGATCTGAATCATTGGAAGGCCATTGATCAAGAGGGTCACATCTAGCCTGCGGTCTTGATCCTGAGGATTTATCTTATCTCTCTCGACTTGGTTGACAACCTCATAACTAGACTTACCAGCCGCGATATTATCTCGCCAAATGACAGATAAACGGATAGTCCCCAAACTAGCATCTTCTCTCTGAACCTCAACCTTGGCAATGCCATTTTCGCCGACCAACCACTTGGCCGCATCATAGTAGCTAACAAAGTTCAGTTGATTCTTTATCTGGCGTTTTTCCTGTTCTGTCAGGGGATGATCTGCCAATAGAGCCACATTGTTCTGGGCTAGCTTTTCAAAGAAGTTTTCCCATAATTTCTCTTCTGTTTTAAGGTCATCTCTGTAAGTCCATTGACTTTCCCCAGTTACCAGTTGGCTGATCAGTTGTTTTTCTATCTCCAATTCTGGTTTTACCTGCATCATACTCTCTCCTTTGCTACTTGTCTGCTCCCTTTATTATAGCATGTTTAAGCTCAAAATCCATCACTCTTCCCATAGCAAAAAGACTCATTCCCCCTTTCTCCTCCAAAATATGGTATAGTAGAGTTATACTATCTATGAGGAGTTTACATGTCACAGGATAAACAAATGAAAGCTGTGTCTCCCCTTCTGCAGCGAGTTATCAATATCTCATCGATTGTCGGTGGAGTTGGAAGTTTGATTTTCTGTATTTGGGCTTATCAGGCTGGGGTTTTACAGTCTAAAGAAACCCTCTCTGCTTTTATCCAGCAGGCAGGTATCTGGGGTCCACCCCTCTTTATCTTTTTACAGATTTTACAAACTGTCGTCCCTATCATTCCAGGAGCCTTGACCTCGGTGGCTGGTGTCTTTATCTACGGCCACATCATCGGGACTATCTACAACTATATCGGCATTGTCATTGGCTGTGCCATTATCTTTTATCTAGTGCGCCTCTATGGAGCTGCCTTTGTCCAATCCGTCGTCAGCAAGCGCACCTATGACAAGTATATCGGCTGGCTGGATAAGGGCAATCGTTTTGACCGTTTCTTTATTTTTATGATGATTTGGCCCATTAGTCCAGCTGACTTTCTCTGTATGCTAGCTGCCCTGACCAAGATGAGCTTCAAGCGCTATATGACCATCATCATTCTGACTAAGCCCTTTACCCTCGTGGTTTATACCTACGGTCTGACCTATATTATCGACTTTTTCTGGCAAATGCTTTGACACGTAAAAAATCCGTTTGGTTTCCCAAGCGGATTTTTAGAGCGTAGATTGATTATAGCTTGATACTAAATATACTTTGGTATGGAAATCATTCCTATTTTTCGATAGTGAGGCGAGGACTTACCTAGCCTTTTCGCCGTGATAGAAACACCTGAAATCTAATGGTTTCAGGTGTTCGGAAACTTTGAGACATTAGGCTCAAAGTTTAGGTATGGAATTTCGAAGAAAGTCGCTACCGTCCGTAATCACTTAAGGAAAGGCTCAAAAATATTGTTTTCAACCACAAAATCCGTTTGGTTTCCCAAGCGGATTTTGTGCTTTATTTTGAAACTTCTTTTGCAAGGACAAAGTTTCCAAGAGTAGCAGAACCATTTCCTGCGACTGCTGGCGTCACGATGTAATCACGCACATCAGGTACTGGTAGGTAGCCATTAAGAAGAGATGTAAATTTCTCACGGACACGATCCAGCATGTGTTGTTGAGCCATGACCCCTCCACCAAAGACAATCACGTCTGGGCGGAAAGTCACTGTCGCATTGACCGCAGCTTGAGCGATATAGTAGGCTTGGACATCCCAAACAGGATTGTTGAGTTCAATATTTTCCCCACGTACACCTGTACGAGCTTCCAAACTTGGACCAGCTGCATAGCCTTCCAGACATCCCTTATGGAAAGGACAAACACCCTTAAACTCTTTTTCAATATCCATTGGGTGTCTAGCAACATAATAATGACCCATCTCAGGGTGACCCACACCACCGATAAACTCTCCACGTTGGATAACACCAGCACCGATACCTGTACCGATTGTGTAGTAAACCAAGTTTTCGATACGACCACCAGCATTGTTACGGGCAACCACTTCACCATAAGCAGAGCTGTTTACGTCTGTAGTGAAGTACATTGGCACGTTGAGGGCGCGACGAAGGGCACCAAGCAAGTCCACATTTGCCCAGTTTGGTTTTGGAGTCGTCGTGATAAAGCCATAAGTTTTTGAGTTTTTATCAATATCAATCGGACCAAATGAACCAACTGCAAGACCAGCAAGGTTGTCGAATTTCGAGAAGAACTCAATGGTTTTATCGATTGTTTCGATTGGAGTTGTTGTTGGAAATTGTGTTTTTTCTACAACGTTAAAGTTTTCATCACCGACAGCACAGACAAACTTTGTACCGCCCGCTTCCAAGCTTCCATATAATTTTGTCATGATAAACCTCTTGTTTTTATTTTCTTTATTATAGCATATTTCGAAAGTCTAAATTTCTCTATTTTTTAGATTTTCCTCTGTAAATCTTACCATTCAAGCAAAAACGAACAAACATGTCATTTGTTCGTTTTCACATTAGAGAGGATTGATTAGATTTTCACTTCGATCACAGCATCACCTTTAGCAACTGATCCAGAAGCAACTGGATTTACTGAAACAAAGTCAGCTGTGTTTGTCACGATAACCATTGTTGTGTTATCAAGACCTGCAGCAGCAATCTTAGCTGAGTCAAAGGTTCCAAGAACATCTCCAGCTTTAACCTTGTCACCTTGAGCAACTTTTTGGTCAAATCCTTCACCATTCATTGAAACAGTATCGATACCAACGTGGATCAAGATTTCAGCTCCGTTTGCAGTTTTCAAACCATAAGCATGTCCTGTTGGGAAGACGATTGTCACTTCAGCATCAGCTGGGGCGTAAACAACATCTTGACTAGGTTTTACAGCGATACCTTGTCCCATAGCTCCACTTGAGAATACTGGGTCATTCACATTTGAAAGAGCAACAACATCACCAACGATTGGTGTTTGGATTGTTTCGTCTTGAAGAGTTGCTGGTACTTCTTCATTTACCACTGTAGTTTCTTCAGAAACTGTTTCTTCAACAACTTCTGTTTCTTCTTTGTAACCAAAAGCATATGTCAAACCGAAACCAAGGGCAGTTGTAACTAAGACCATAAAGACATACTTAAGGAGTTGACCGTTGATATAGAGAAGTGTTCCAGGAATGATCGTAATACCAAAGCTAGTACCTGCCAAACCTAGAATGTTTGCTAACCAACCACCAGCAGCACCGGCGATAAGCCCCATGATAAACGGTTTACCATAGCGAAGATTGATACCAAAAATAGCTGGTTCAGTGATACCAAGTCCAGCAGAAAGTGCAGCTGGGAAGGCAAGAGCTTTAATTTTGGGATTCTTTGTTTTTACACCAACAGCAAGCGTTGCTCCAAGTTGAGCAGTCATAGCTGCTGTAATAATAGCATTAAGAGGATCTGAACCTGTAGAAGTAACAAGGTTAGCCTCCAAGAGATTGAAGATATGGTGAACACCTGTAACAACGATGACCTGATGAACACCACCAAGGATTAATCCACCTAGACCCATTGGAAGACTGAGCAACCAAACAGTAGCGACTTTGACATAGCTTTCAACTTCGTGGAATACAGGTCCAATGACAAACAAGGCCAAAATAGACATTACTAAGAAAGTCAAGAATGGTACAAGGAGTAAATCTAATACATCTGGAATACGCTTACGGAGCCACTTTTCTAGTTTAGCACCAGTCAGACCAACGAAGAAGGCTGGTAAAACTGAGTTTTGATAGCCGACAACTTTGATAAAACCAAAGAAGAGGATTGGTTGAGCGTCACCAGAGGCCACAGCCCAGGCATTTGGTAAGGATGAGTTTACCATCATCAATCCTAGAACCAAACCAAGCAATGGATTTCCACCGAAGACTCGAAAGGCTGACCAACAGATTAAGGCTGGGAAGAAGGCAAAAGCTGTATCTGTCAAAACAACTGAATAGGTATAGAAGTTTGTTGCTTTAAAAGCTTCTGCAGTTGTTCCAAACAAAGCCAAAACTTGATCTTGAACAATAGCCCCACGAATTCCCATAAACAAACCAGTAGCAACGATTGCTGGCAAAAGAGGTACAAAGACGTCACCGAAAGTACGGATGGCACGTTGGAACCAATTTCCTTGTTTGCCTGCTTCTTCTTTCATCTCATCTTTAGATGAAGTTGGCAAACCAAGAGCTACGACTTCATCGTACATCTTGTTTACTGTACCAGTACCAAAGATAATTTGGTATTGACCTGAGTTAAAGAAAGCACCTTGAACTTTTTCCAAGTTCTCAATAGCGTTCTTATTGATTTTAGCTTCATCTTTTACCATGACACGAAGACGAGTCGCACAGTGGGCAACACTGTTGACATTTTCACGTCCGCCCAAGGCATCGATGACTTTTTTTGCAATTTCCTGATTGTTCATTTGCAAAAATCTCCTTATATAAAATTTTGTTCTTGTTTGAAAGCGATTTTATCCGCCCTACGACTATTATTTTATCATGTTTTAGAAATATGTCAAGCGTTTTGCAGAAAAAATATTCTATCCACTTAGTAAGCATGCTTTAGATTGATTGATTTTGACTGTTTTATCAGGTATTCCTTGAAAAAATAAGTTTAAAATCTTATTTAAAAGGGTTTTGTTTCATTCTCTTTCATATTTTCGTGAAAATTTGATTGATTTCCTGCATTTATTTTGTGACAAACGTTTGACAGTTTTTTCTCTTTTTTAACATAAAAGACTTGCTTTTTCAACCGAAAACGGTTACTATTATAAGTGATAAGATTTTTGGAGGAATGAATGAATGGAATGGACAACTGAGCGTCGTTACAGACTTTATCAAGATTGGACGCAAGAAGAAATTAAACATATAAAAGAAAATATGGCACACTCTCCATGGCATACTCATTACCATGTTGAGCCAAAAACAGGACTTCTCAATGACCCAAATGGCTTTTCTTACTTTGATGGCAAGTGGATTGTTTTTTATCAGAACTTTCCTTTTGGTGCAGCCCACGGTTTAAAATCTTGGGTGCAATTGGAAAGTGATGACTTGGTTCACTTTAGAGAAACTGGAGTCAAAGTTTTGCCTGATACTCCATTAGATAGCCACGGTGCCTACTCTGGTTCTGCCATGCAGTTTGGCGATAACTTGTTCCTATTTTATACAGGAAATGTCCGCGATGAAAACTGGATCCGTCACCCATACCAGATTGGAGCTTTGATGGATAAGGATGGCAAGATTACAAAGATTGACAAGATCTTGATTGACCAGCCAACTGATTCTACTGATCACTTCCGCGACCCACAAATTTTTAACTTCAAGGGTCGATATTATGCTATCGTCGGTGGTCAGGATTTGGAGAAAAAAGGCTTCGTCCGTCTCTACAAGGCTGTCGATAACGACTACACAAACTGGCAAGAGGTTGGCGATCTTGACTTTTCTAACGACCGTACTGCCTACATGATGGAATGCCCAAATCTGGTCTTTGTAGGGGAGCAACCTGTTCTCCTCTACTGTCCACAAGGATTGGATAAGAAAGTTCTAGACTACGATAATATCTATCCAAATATGTATAAAATCGGGGCTTCCTTTGACCCTGAAAATGCCAAAATGGTAGATATATCTCAACTTCAAAACATGGACTATGGTTTCGAAGCCTATGCAACTCAAGCCTTCAACGCTCCTGACGGACGTGCTCTAGCAGTCAGCTGGCTTGGTTTACCTGATGTTTCATATCCATCTGACCGTTTTGACCACCAAGGAACCTTCTCTTTGGTCAAGGAACTCACTATCAAAGACGGCAAACTCTACCAGTACCCTGTCGCAGCTATCAAGGACCTTCGTGCTTCTGAAGAGGCCTTCTCAAATCGTGCTCAAACCAAGAACACGTACGAACTCGAACTCAACTTAGAAGCCAATAGTCAGAGCGAGATTGTCTTACTTGCTGATAAAGAAGGCAAGGGACTTTCCATCAACTTTGACCTTGTAAATGGTCAAGTGACAGTGGATCGTAGCCAAGCTGGTGAACAGTACGCCCAAGAATTTGGTACGACTCGTTCTTGCCCAATCGATAATCAGGCCACTACTGCCACAATTTTCATCGATAACTCTGTCTTTGAAATTTTCATCAACAAAGGAGAAAAAGTATTTTCTGGTCGTGTCTTCCCACATGCGGACCAAAATGGTATCCTGATCAAGTCTGGAAACCCAACTGGAACTTACTATGAATTAGATTATGGTCGCAAAACTAACTGATGTCGCCAAACTTGCAGGTGTCAGCCCTACTACCGTTTCTCGGGTTATCAATAAAAAAGGCTATCTCTCTGAGAAAACCATTCAAAAGGTAAATGAAGCCATGCGAGAATTGGGCTATAAACCCAACAACCTAGCTCGTAGCCTGCAAGGAAAATCAGCTAAGTTAATTGGCTTGATTTTCCCAAATCTTTCCAATGTTTTCTACGCAGAATTGATTGATAAGTTGGAACACCAACTCTTCAAGAATGGTTACAAGGCCATCATCTGCAACAGCGAACACGATTCTGAGAAGGAACGCGAATATATCGAAATGTTGGAAGCTAATCAGGTGGACGGCATCATTTCTGGCAGTCACAACTTGGGAATTGAAGACTACAATCGTGTGACGGCACCGATTATTTCCTTTGACAGAAACCTATCGCCAGACATTCCAGTCGTTTCCTCTGACAACTACGCTGGTGGGGTACTCGCTGCCCAAACCTTGGTTAAGACAGGCGCCCAGTCTATCATCATGATTACAGGGAATGACAATTCCAATTCGCCAACTGGACTGCGCCATGCTGGTTTTGCTTCTGTACTCCCAAAAGCTCCTATTATCAATGTTTCCAGTGACTTTTCTCCAGTCAGAAAAGAAATGGAAATCAAGAATATCTTAACTCGACAAAGACCAGATGCCATCTTTGCTTCAGATGATTTGACAGCTATTCTGGTCATTAAAATCGCTCAAGAACTGGGCATCTCTGTCCCAGAAGAGCTCAAAGTTATCGGCTATGATGGTACCTACTTTATCGAGAATTACTACCCTCAACTGGCTACTATCAAACAACCCTTGGAAGAAATTGCCTGCCTCACTGTTGACCTCCTCTTGCAGAAGATAGAAGGCAAGGAAGTCGCAACAACAGGCTACTTTTTACCAGTTACATTATTGCCCGGAAAAAGTATTTAATACTCTTCGAAAATCAAATTCAAACCACGTCAGCTTCACCTTGCCGTACTCAAGTACAGCCTGCGGCTAGCTTCCTAGTTTGCTTTTTGATTTTCATTGAGTATAAGTACAAGAAAACTCAGACCGATTCGTCTGAGTTTTTTTATGATCTTAAATTTTCGAGATAGCGATGGGCTGTTTCTAAGTTAAAGGTTTTATCTGCGATGAGGCGCTCAACTAGTGGAGCTACCTCGGATTCACTAGCACCTGCTAGGAGAGCCAAGGATTTGGCCTGCAATTTCATGTGGCCTTGCTGGATTCCTGTGCTCACTAAGGCTTTCAGGGCTGCAAAGTTTTGGGCAAGCCCGATAGACACGATAATCTGGGCTAATTCTTTGGCAGAAGGATTTCCCAGTAGCTCATGACTGAGGGCTACACGTGGATTGAGGCCGATAGAGCCACCCTTAGTCGCTACAGGCATAGGTAGGGTCATCTCACCAACCAATTCTTCTCTTTCCGTGTCCAGCTTCCATTGACTGAGACCTTGATAGTGCCCATCTCGACTGGCAAAGGCATGGGCCCCTGCTTCAATGGCACGCCAGTCATTTCCAGTGGCAATCAAAATGGCATCAATACCATTAAAAATCCCTTTATTGTGGGTAGCGGCTCGATAAGGATCTGCCTGCGCAAACTGGCTAGCCAAAGCTATTTTCTCCGCAATTTCTCGTCCTTGATCCTTTTGGCGGCTCAAGTAGCGAAAGGCGATGCGACAGCTTGCAGTCACTAGAGAATCGGTCGCGTAATTAGACAGGATTCCCATGAGACTCTGTCCTTGACTAAGTTCTTCTAAAACTGGTTTCAAGGCTTCCAGCATGGTGTTGAGCATATTGGCCCCCATAGCTTCTTGGGTATCTACATGAAGATAGACGACAAGGAAATCTGTTTCACCTTTGATCTGTTCTACATGTAGATCACGCGCACCGCCTCCTCGTTTAACGATAGACGGGTAGGCTTGATTGGCAAGTTCCAAGAGTTCTGCCTTCTTGCCGGCAATCTTTTCTTGCGCTTGTTCAGGATTAGCAACTTGATAAAGGGCTACCTGTCCAATCATCTGGCGCTCATGGACTTGAGCAGTAAAACCGCCTGCTCGCTTGATGATTTTACTTGCATAGCTGGCCGCAGCAACCACAGACGGTTCTTCTGTCACATAGGGAACTGTGTATTCCTGACCGTTAACGAGAACCTCTGGAACCAACGAATAAGGTAGAGAAAAAGTTCCCACTACATTCTCACTCAGCTGGTCTGCCACAGTCACACTCATCTGTTCATCCTGCTCCAAACTCTCTTGTCTCTCAGGACTAAGGAGCGCCTGAGCTTTTAACAGCTCGAGGCGCTCTTGGTATGATTTTTTTGAAAATCCATTCCAACTTATCTTCATTATTTTTCAACCTTGCTATAACTGCGTTGGTGGTCAACAATTTCAACCAAGGCAAAATCTTGATTTTCATAGCCAGCAAACTGGGCAGAATTTGTTTCATCTAAGTCTACTTCCTCAAAGAAGACTTTTTCATAGTCTGCGACAGACAGGGCAGTTCGTTGGTTGAGCTTGTTCAAACGGTCTTTATCCAGATAAGCTTCATATCCTTCAACCAATTCACCACTGAAGAACTCAGCCACAGCACCACTTCCGTAACTATAAAGGGCAATTTTATCTCCAGCCTTCAGGCTATCTGTATTTTCTAAGAGAGACAAAAGTCCAAGGAAAAGTGAACCTGTATAGATATTCCCCACCTTTTGACTGTAGAGAATAGACTGGTCAAAATGCTTTTGCAAGAGGTCTTTTTTCTCTTGAGACAGGCTCTTATCCATGATTTTTTTCAAGCCTTTTAAGGCTAATTTAGGGTAAGGCAAATGGAAACAAACAGCTGCAAAATCATCCAAAGTAAGCTGGTAGCGTTTTTGATATTCGAGCCAAGTCGTTTTCAAACTATCCAAGTATTGCTGGGTAGAATAGACACCATTTACATAAGGAGTTGTCGAGTAATTTGGACGCCAGAAATCCATGATGTCACGGGTCTGAGCTACATTGTCATTATTAAAGGCCATAATGCGTGGATTTTGTGTAATCAACATAGCTACACTTCCAGCACCCTGAGTTGGTTCTCCTGGAGTTTCAATACCATATTTGGCAATATCGCTTGCGATGACCAAGACCTTGGACTCTGGAGAATTTTCCACATGCAATTTGGCATAATGAAGGGCCGCTGTCGCTCCATAGCAGGCTTCTTTAATCTCGAAACTACGAGCAAAAGGCTGGATGCCCAGCAAACCATGCACAAAGACGGCCGCAGCTTTACTCTGGTCAATTCCTGACTCGGTAGCAACAATGACCATGTCAATTTCTTCTCTTTCTTGCTCAGTTAAAATAGAATCACTTGCACTGGCCGCCAAGGTCACGATATCCTCAGTTAGGGGCGCAATACTCAATTCCTTGAGTAAGAGTCCTTTGCTTAATTTTTCAGGGTCAATTCCCCTCGCTTCTGCTAAGTCTTGTAATTTCAAGACATATTGACTGGTCGCAAAACCAATCTTATCAATACCGATTGTCATATTTACCTCTGTTTTATCATTCATTGTAAAAAATCGTTCTATACTATTTTATCACAAATAGCAGTAAAAGAGAGAAAAAAGACTTGATTCACCAAATCAAGTCCCTTATTATTCTAACCATTATGCTGTTTTCTTAAGTAAGAATAAAGTCTAAGAATCACGGTTCCACTAGCCATTCCAATGGAAATCACCAAAGCCAGCATAACAACCAAGGTTGCACTAGCAATGGCATGACTGTAATCTCCCGTCACAAAAAAGGCAGTTGTCCGATAAGAAAGGTATCCCGGAACCAGTGGTGCCAAGATGGCCAAGATAAAGACCACAGCAGGAGTCTTATAAAGAATACTTAAAATCTGGCTGACACAAGAACCAATAATAGCCGCAATAAAGGTAGCCACAATAACATTGGTCGGTTCCTTGAGCAAGAGATAGATTAGCCAGACAGCCATGCCCAAAATCCCTCCTGGTAAGAGCATAGAACGTTGAACATTGAGTACGATTAAAAAAGTGATAATGGCAAGAAGACTTGCTACTGCTTGTAATAAAAAGGTTGTTAGTGTCATATTAATTCATCAATACCAAGGCGACAGAAGTTCCCGCCCCTAAAGCAAGGGTAATGAGCAGGGATTCAAACATCTTACTCATACCAGAGTTTATGTGGTTGGTCATAATATCACGAACCGCATTGGTCAAGGCAATCCCTGGTACAAACGGCATGACCGCACCAGCTATAATCAAATCTGCCGTTGAAGGAAAGCCTGTGTAGCGAGCCCAAAACTGGGCTATCATCCCAAAAACAAAGGCTCCAGCAAAGGCTGTCACAAAGGGAATTCGGATAAACTTCTCTACATAGAGGGAAAAGGCAAAACCAAATAAGGTAGCCACTCCTGCCCCAAGTGCGTCGTAGATATTTCCACTAAACATAATCGAAAAGAAAGGAGCACTAAAGGTTGCAGCCAAAGTTACCTGCAACTTAGTATAAGGAAGGGGTTGGGCTTGCAAGGCCTTCAATTGCTTGAAGGCTGTCTTTAAATCAAGATTTCCTCCTACCAACTGACGAGAAATTTGGTTCACATCACAGACTTTTTCGATGTTATAAGAAGATGAGGTCACGCGTTTCATTCGCGAAATATTGGTATTTTCAATGGAGAAAAAGATGGCAGCAGGCATGGCAAGAACATTGCAATCCACAATCCCCTGCGAATGCGCAATCCGAATCATGGTATCTTCTACACGATGAATCTCTGAGCCACTTTTGAGAAGAATGGTTCCAGCTAACATAATCAGATCGATGACGGCATTTAATTCTCTTGATTCTTCCATACTTTCCTCCTTTTATCAACTTCCTCTATTCTATCACAAATCTGGAGTCAAAAAAAATCTTTGCCATGAAATCATGACAAAGATTCATTTAATTACGTGAATTTTCGTGGCTTCCCTCACTACTTGATTGATTAGTAGAATGAGTATCTCCTCGTTGATTTCCTTGCTGGTTCCCCTGACTTGGTGTTGTAGTAGAACCTTGGTTTCCACGTTGGGCTGGTGCTGATGATGATGTTGACGGCGGTGTTTTCGGTTTGTAAATTGAAATCTTGATGCGTGTCTTATTCAAATCTACCTTTTCACCCGCTCTTGGACTCTGTTCAACAACGGTACCTTCAGCAGTTCCGGAAGGAGCTGTGGTAACTTCTACAACTTCAATGTTGGCTTCTTTAATACCGACAATTTGAACGAGATTATTTTTAGTAAATTCAAGACTAGATCCTATATAACTTGGCATAGCAACGCTGGTTACTTTCTTAGCAATAGTTAAAGTAATTGTTGAGGCCTTACTCAAATCATAAGTTGTTCCAGCTGACGGGCTCTGTCTAAGAACTGTTCCTTCTTCACTCTCGCTTGATTCTTCTTCCTCTATCTTGATGAGATTTTCAGGTACCTTCTTCTGCTTGAGTTCTGCGATAACATCGGTCGATTTACGGCCGATATAATTGCTCAATTGGAAAGATTGCTTACCTGATGAGACAACCAAATTGATTTTCGTTCCTTCTTTTCGACCAGTTCCAGCGTCAGGATCTGTACGGATAATCCGCCCTTCTTCCACCTTTTCACTAGCCTCTGATTTCTCCTCGCCAATCTCAAAATTGGCTTTCTTGAGGGTTTCCTTGGCTTCCGCCACTGTCTTACCTGCCACATCTGGAATGGCAATGGTTGCAGGAGTTCTGGATAGTATCCAAATAAGAGAAGCTGCCACCAATACAATGCTGGCCAACAAAATCATATAGCGAACTCTAAATTTCCGTTTCTTAACAGGCTTGGTTGCGTAATTGTCCTCTGAAGCCTGCTGACTCGGCTTCGCAGTCTGTGGCTTTGGACTTTGTGTTTGCACCTTAGGAATCGAAGTCAAGGTACTTTGTGGAACTTTAGGAAGAGTCTTGGTGTCAGCCTTAGTGGTATCATTAAACACCAATTTAGGCTCATTGCGACGATTATAAGACAAACTACTAGACAAGTCCACATACATCTCTGCAACTGACTGATAACGATCTGTCAATTTCTTGGCAGTTGCCTTGATGACAACATTCTCTAAAGCCTGAGGCACAGATGGATTCTCAGCTATAACCGATGGCAATGGTTTCTGGAAATGCTGGAGGGCGATGGTCACTGCACTATCCCCATCGTAAGGGATATGTCCTGTCAACATCTCATAAAAGATGATCCCCATGGCATAGATATCACTCTGTACAGTCGCTTTAGAACCACGCGCCTGCTCTGGTGACAAGTAATGAACCGAGCCCAGCATAGAGTTGGTCTGAGTCAGACTCGTCTCAGCAAAGGCTACCGCAATCCCAAAATCTGTGACTTTGGCAGTCCCATCTGGTGTCAAGAGGATATTTTGAGGTTTCAAATCGCGGTGAACAATGCCTCTAGTATGGGCTAAGCGCATAGCCAAGAGGATTTGTCCCATGATTCGGACCGCTTCTTCATTTGAAAGAGGATGGTGTTCCTTGATATAGCGTTTGAGGTCAAGTCCTGCTACGTACTCCATAGCTAAGTACTGTTGACCGTCTTCCTCACCAATATCTGTAATCCGAACGATATGAGGATGGTCCAGATCCGCCATGGCTCTCGCTTCCCGCTGGAAACGTGCCACAGCAATCGGGTCTGTTTGGTAGTTAGTCCTCAAGACCTTCACTGCCACTTCTTCACCGTCCAAAATCAAATCCTTGGCCAAATAGACATCTGCCATGCCTCCTCGACCAATTTGTTTGATAATTCGATACCGCCCGGCAAAAATCTTGCCGATTTGGATCATTCTGTTGCCTCCTCATTAACAGCAATAAGGGCAACTGTAATATTGTCCAATCCACCAGCATTGTTGGCAAAACGGATCAAGGTTGCTGCCTTATCTGCCAAAGGAATATCGCTGGTTACAATATCATAGATCTCACTTCCTGAAATCATATTTGTTAATCCATCACTATTAAGTAGGAGATAGTCTCCCGGCTCAAGGGTAATCATTCCAAAATCAGGCTGAATTTCATCTTTTTGACCGATTGACTGGGTAATAATATTTTTCTGTGGGTGGCTAGCTGCTTCTTCAGGTGTCAATTGACCTGCCTTGAGCAATTCATTGACCAAGGAATGATCGCTCGTTAACTGGTGGTATTCTTCTCCACGAATTAAACCAATACGAGAATCTCCAACGTGGGCATAAATAGCCTGATTGTCAATAATGGCTACAGCCTCAAGAGTTGTTCCCATTCCTTTATAGGCTTCATCTTGCCCCAATTGGTTAATCTTTTTATTTTCCATCTCAAGGTTGTTAGCAAACCATTCACGCACCTCGTTGATGGTATCAATTTGGGTATCTACCCAAGCGATACCTAAATCTGTAACCGCCATTTCACTCGCGATATTTCCTGCACGGTGTCCTCCCATCCCGTCAGCTAAGATAATCATAGTACGACCTGCTCTGTTGACGTAGTGGTTGACATAGTCTTGGTTATTTGTTCGTTTTTGACCAACATCCGTTAATATTGAAATTTCCATATGTCAGTTCCTTCCTAATCCGATATCTTGCGAAATTGGCTGATGAAAAATCCATCACTTCCATACAATTCAGGTGTAATGAGAATACAACCATCTTTCATGATATCCTTACATTCATGTTCTAGTTTTACCTGCTCAAATTCAGGATGACTTTCTAAAAATGCCTGAACGACTTGAAAGTTCTCCTCTGAGACAATAGTACAGGTACTATAAGTTATTATACCACCTTTGCGTAGTGTTTGACAAACACTACCTAATATTTCTAGCTGAATTTCCTGTAAGGACGTGAAATCTGCCGTTTCTTTATTGTATTTGATATCTGGTTTCCGGCGCAGCAGACCGATTCCTGAACAGGGAGCATCCACCAAAATCTTATCAAAAGAATTCTTACCAAAAAACTCATGCACCTTTCTGGCATCTAATTTTTGCGTTTGAACTCGGTCTGCAACTCCTAGACGTTGGGCATTTTCTTGGATCAAGCTCAGCTTATGGTCATAAAGATCTAGTGCAGTAACTCGACCTGTCGTCAGGTAAGAAGCTATATGGGCTGTTTTTCCTCCTGGAGCAGCACAGGCATCTAGAACCTGTTCATCACCTTGTAAATCAAGCGTCGGAGCAACAAGCTGGCTGGATTCATCTTGGATGGTAATAGCTCCATCCGCAAACAAATCATGGCCTGCAAAATGTCCTTGCTCCTTAACCAGACCAGAAGGAGACAAGGATGAAGCACTGGCCTCCAACAAGGCTTGGATTTCCTCTTTTTGGCTTAAATCTGTTACACGAATACTGGCTTTGTTTCGCACCAAGAGACTTTCAAAAATAGCTTGCGCTCGCTCCTCTCCGTATTCTTCCTTGAGCTTGGCAATTAACCAAACCGGGAGAGAATAGGCTATGGAATCACGCTTATTTTTTCGTTTGATGCTGGCAATATCTGGCCAACCTTCACGCAGGATACGACGAAGAACGGCGTTGACCAATTTTTCACTGCCCTTTTTACGGACTTTAGCCAATTCCACTGCTTCATTGACCACAGCATGGTCTGGAATCTTGTCCAAATAGCAGAGCTGGTAGGCACTCATGAGGAGAAGGACATAGAGCCAGTTATCTAACTGGTCTCGGTCTTCTATAAAGTGGGACAGGTACCATTCCAGAGTCAGTTTACGGGCTACCGTTCCATAGACCAGCTCGGTCACCAAACCCTTGTCTGCTGCAGAAAGTTGACTTCCCTTGAGATGCTTATTTAAGGCGATATTTGAGTATGCTTGATTGATAAAGACATCCTCTAATACTACTAGGGCTATACTTCTAGCCGTTTCTACTTTAGTCACCAAATCGTTCTCCTACAGTCAATGTACGTCCAACTCCATTGAGGAAGGAAGCAATATCCATCTTAGGCTTACCAGCTGGTTGCACTTGTTTGAAGGATAGAGCTCCTTCTGCCGTTGCGACAATCAATTCTTTCTTGCCGATAGAGAGGATCTCACCTGGATTTCCCTGACCTTCTACTGGTAGCGCTTCATAAATCTTAAAGCGGTCACCCTTAAGGAAAGTATGGGCAACAGGCCAGGGGTTCATCCCACGGATTTGGTTGAATAGTTGACGACTGCTTTTAGTCCAATCTAATTTTTCTTCCTCTGGCTGGATATTGGGAGAGAAGGTAACCTGACTTGGATCCTGCGGTTCAGGTTTGATGTCACCAGCAATATAAGCAGGCAAAGTGTCCAAAAGCAAATCACGACCAACTAGCGCCAATTTTTCAAACAAGGTACCGACATTGTCCTCATCCGTGATCGGAATGCTACGACGAGAAATCATATCTCCTGCATCCATTTCCTTAACCATTTCCATAATGGTCACACCAGCTTCCTTATCCCCTTGAATCAATGCATAATGGATTGGCGCTCCACCACGATGTTTAGGAAGAAGAGAAGCGTGAACATTGACCGCAAAGTCCATGCTATCAAGGAGTTTACTTGGGAGAAACTGCCCAAAAGCAGCAGTCACAATTCCATCTGCTCCTAGCTTCATAATAGCTTCCATCTCTGGACTTCCAGATAATTTTTCAGGTTGGTAGATTGGAAGACCCGCTTCTTTAGCAGCCTGCTTGACTGGGGTTTCTTGGATCACTTTTTTACGTCCTACAGCACGGTCTGGCTGGGTCACAACGGCTAGAATTTCGTAACGGTCATCTGTCAAAAGTCCTTTTAAGACTGTTGCTGAAAAGTCGGGGGTCCCCATAAAGATTAATTTTGTCATATCTTCTCCTTCTTATAAAAATTGCTGTGGCTCATGGTCAATACTGAGACGGAGCTCACTATTTTCCCGCTCTTGAGTCAAGGCCAAGACCTGGTTGAGGGTTAGCCCCAGCTCATCTTCTAAACGGTATTTAATTAAAATCTGGTAATGATAGAGGTTGTGGGTACGAGCAATCGGTTTTGGCGTCGGCCCAAGGATGTTACTGGTTTCAGACAAACCTGATCGTAAAATGTTCATGACTTCATAGGCACGTTTGACAACCTCTTCTTCTTTCTTGTGAGAAAGGGTAATGCCAATGGTGAAATAGTATGGTGGATAGCCAAGTTGTCGTCTGATTCCCATTTCATAAGCGTAAAAGCCTTCGTAATCCTGATCCTTTGCAAATCGAATAGCGTAGTGCTCAGGATTGTAAGACTGAATCAGGACCTGACCTGCTTTTTCAGCACGACCTGCCCGACCTGCCACCTGAGTCAAGAGCTGGAAGGTTCTCTCAGAAGAACGGAAATCAGGCAAATTCAAGGCTGTATCCGCATTTAGCACTCCGACTAGGGTCACATTTGGAAAATCCAATCCCTTGGCAATCATCTGAGTACCTAGTAAAATATCTGCTTCTCCTCGCCCAAACTGGTCAAGAAGAGCTTGGTGACTACCTTTCTTACGAGTCGTGTCCACATCCATCCGCAAAATACGTGCCTGCGGAAAGAGTTCTGCCAGCTCGTCATAAGCCTTCTGTGTCCCCGTCCCATAGTAACGAATACTGCGACTCTTACAGTTGGGGCAAACGTGAGGAATATCCTTCGAAAAACCACAATAATGGCAGTTCATGGTCTTGGTATCCATATGCAAGGTCAAGGAAATGTCACAGTTAGGACAAGTATCCACCGTCCCACACTCCCGACACATAACAAAGCTAGAATAACCACGGCGATTGAGCATAAGAACCACCTGCTCTTTTTTAGCCAGACGGTCCTGAATAGCTTCTAACAAAGGTGGCGTAAAGTTTGATGTCTCGTTTTGTCCGATATAGTCTCGAAAGTCAATCACTTGAACCTTGGGAATAGTAGCCAAAGGATTAGCTCGTTGGGTCAGACGTAAATGTTGATAGACGCCTTTTCCAGCACGCGCCCGGCTCTCTAAGCTCGGCGTTGCAGACCCAAGCACTAGGGCTGCTTGATTGTATTGGGCCCGTAAAATAGCCACCTCTCTGGCATGGTAGCGGGGATTACTGTCTTGCTTATAAGTCGCTTCATGTTCCTCATCAATAATCATAACACCCAGATTTTTCAGCGGAGCAAAGATGGCAGATCTGGCGCCAACAACAACTTGAGCGTCTCCACGCTCGACCTTGCGCCATTCATCATACTTTTCACCATTGGATAAGCCTGAGTGAAGAATGGCCACTTTCTCACCAAAACGAGCAATAAAACGCTCCGTCATCTGTGGAGTCAGGGAAATCTCAGGCACCAGCAAAATAGCTGTCTTGCCCTTGCCCAAAGCTCCTTGGATAATCTGCAAGTAGACCTCGGTCTTCCCACTTCCTGTAATCCCTTGAAGGAGGAAGGGAGGCTGATGACTGCCAATAGAACTGACAACCGCATCACGCGCCTGCCTTTGCTCTGGATTCAATTCCAAAGGCTGACTTGCTTCAATTCCTTCAAAATAAGCAGCCGAGCGTTGGACTTCCTTTTTGACTATTGTAACAGCACCTTGTTCTACAAAGAAGTTGACTTGCTCCCGCGAGTAGGACTCTAACAAACTGGCCAAGGAAGCACTCTCAGGATGAGACAGTAAATAGTCTCTCAATTCCAACTTTTTCTTGGCACGTGCAGAAATATCGACAACTTCTAATTGAGCAAGATTGACCTCATACCAAGACTGGGTCTTGACCTTCTTTTGATCAATCGCCTGATATTCTAGACCAAGCAGGCCTTTTCTAGTCAAACGCATCATTTCAGCTTGCTTACCTAAATCTAGAGAAGAAAAGGCTAGCGAATCTTCTGAACCAAACAAGCGCTCTTTGTCTGCCTGACTCAGACCTGCCAGAGGATAAAGAATCTTGTCATAGCTGGAGTTCAGAAATCCCGGTAACATAGCCTTGAGGATGGAGATCTTGTAGGAGAAGACGGACTTGCGTAACTCCTCAGCAAGCCAGAGTTGTTCTTGCGTAAGAACAGGAGAAAAATCCAACACCTCGACAATATCTTTTAAATCTTGCTCTATCTCTTCTTCAGCTGATTGAGAATCTAAATCAAGAACAATCCCTTGAATCAGACGATTACCCTTACCAAAGGGCACATGTACCCGCATTCCAACTTCCAACATTCCCTCAAATTCCTCCGGAATCCTATAACTATAGGGCTGGTCCGTCTGCATCAAGGGCACATCTACGATAATCTTAGCTAGGGTCATCTTCTCACCTCCTCCTTGTCAGTACATTCTTTCAAATAGAAAAAATAAGATTGAGTCCCCCCAACCTTAAATTTTTTCACCATCTTCTTTTTCTTTAGCGATTTGCTCTTTGATTTTCTTTTCTTCTTCTTCTTTGCGGCGTTTTTCTTCTTCGATACGGCGACGCACTGCTTCACGTTTTCCTTCTGGATCTGGGTGAATTGTAACGTTTCCTGATTCGATTTCTTCTAAAGCGCGAAGAGTTGATTTTTCAGATTTGAAACCTTGAGTTGCTGGCGCACCTGCTTCCAATTCGTGAGCACGTTTTGCTTCCAAGATTACGAGTGAATATTTTGAAGGAACCTTGTCGAGCAAGGTATCAATAGAGGGTTTTAACATCATTTGCTTGTACCTATTTTCTAAATTTTATCGGGTAGTTGGAGATTTCGGTAACATCTCCTGATAGTGACCAATGACACGATCCACACGGAAATGCTCTGCTTCGATCACACGTTTGACACGCTCAGCAGCTAGGGGCACCTGATCGTTGACAATCGCATAATCATACTCACGCATAAGCGCAATTTCTTCCTTGGCTTTTTCGATTCGTTGGGCAATCACTTCTGCACTATCTGTTCCACGACCTACCAAGCGGTCTTGTAATTCATCCAAATCTGGTGGTGTCAGGAAGATAAAGACAGCATCTGGAACCTTTTTCTTGACCTGAAGAGCGCCTTGAACTTCAATTTCAAGGAAAACATCGATTCCCTTGTCCAAGGTTTCATTGACATAGGTCAGAGGAGTTCCATAGTAGTTGCCGACATATTCTGCGTATTCCAACATCTGTCCTTGACGAATCAGCTCTTCAAACTCTTCGCGAGTACGGAAGAAATAGTCAACACCATCCACTTCTCCAGGACGTTGTGCGCGTGTCGTCATCGATACAGAGTATTGAAATTGGTTTTCAGAACTCTCAAAAATCTCTCTTCTAACCGTTCCTTTTCCAACCCCTGAAGGACCAGAAAAAACGATTAGTAAGCCTCGGTCTGCCATTGTGTCTCCTTTAGTCAGTCTGTGAAATAACATTTCTCTAGAATAATGACAAAAAGCCAGATTATCCTTTACAGTCTTTCTATCTAGTGTAACAAAAAAGCAGTAATTTTTCAACTGCTCTTTCTTATTTATTTAGCATAATCTACTGCACGAAGCTCGCGAATCACGGTTACCTTGATATTTCCTGGGTAATCGAGATTGTTTTCAATTTTCTCACGAACTTTATGAGCCAAGATTGTGACTTTGTCGTCCTTGATTTGTCCTGGATTTACCATGATACGAATTTCACGTCCTGCTTGAAGGGCAAAGCTAGTTTGCACTCCTTCAAAGCCGTTCGCAATTTCTTCCAAATCATGGAGACGCTTGATGTAGCTTTCAAGAGACTCACTACGAGCACCTGGACGTGCCGCGCTCAAGGCATCTGCTGCAGCGACGATAACTGCAATGACGCTCTCAGCTTCGACATCGCCGTGGTGGCTAGCAATCGTATTGACCACAACTGGATGTTCCTTGTACTTACGAGCCAATTCCATACCGATTTCAACGTGACTACCTTCAACCTCGCGGTCAATAGCTTTCCCGATATCGTGAAGGAATCCAGCACGACGGGCAAGAGCCGCATTTTCACCAAGTTCGCTCGCCATGATACCAGCCAACTTAGCAACCTCAATCGAATGGCGCAAGACATTTTGTCCATAAGAAGTACGGAACTGCAAACGTCCCATAATCTTCATCAAGTCTGGATGAAGGTTTGGCGCACCAATTTCATAGGCAGCAGCCTCACCGTATTCACGGATCTTATTATCAATCTCTTGACGGTTTTTCTCGACCAACTCTTCGATACGAGCTGGATGGATACGTCCATCCTTAAGCAACATTTCCATGGTCATACGAGCAATTTCACGACGAATCGGATCAAATCCTGACAAGGTCACCACTTCTGGTGTATCGTCGATAATGACATCAACCCCTGTCAAACTTTCAAAGGTACGAATGTTACGACCTTCACGACCAATAATGCGTCCCTTCATAGTATCGTCTGGCAGATGAACTGTTGAGTTTGTTGACTCCGCTACATATTCACCAGCGATACGTTGCATCGCTTGAACCAGGATGTCCTTGGCCATTTTGTCAGAACGTTCCTTGACCTCTTGCTCAGCTTCACGAATGCGGCTGGCAATCTCCTTGGTCAAGTTTTCCTCTGTCTGTGCCAAGATAATATCTCGTGCTTCTGCCTGAGACAGAGCACCAATACGCTCTAGTTCTGCTTCTTTTTGTCTTTCGACTTCCTCTAATTGCTCTTCACGCGCATCAAGGTTTTTCGCTCTATCAGAAATACTTTGTTCTTTTTGTTCAAGTGTTTGTTCTTTACTCGTCAAATTGTCGTCCTTACGGTCGAGGCTAGTAGCTCTCTCTGTCAAACGACTTTCGATTTGTTTGAGTTCCTGACGTTCTGATTTGAATTCAGCGTCCACTTCTTCACGGTATTTTCTGGCTTCTTCTTTGGCCTCCAATAGTGCTTCTTTTTTAAGAGACTTGCTTTCACGTTTGGCTTCATTAACAAGTAAATCTGCTTCACGCTCAGCTTGTCCACGTAAATTAGTTGCTTCTTGTTCAGCATTTAAAAGCATCAACTCTGCAGCTTCCTGAGATGATTTCATCTTAGCTGAGATGCTGACATATCCAATGACTAAACCAATGATGACGGCAAAAACAGCAATCGCAAGCGACATGATTTCCATGTTTTTACCTCATTTTATTGTTATTCCGAATGACATACATTCTTTTACATTCTACCATAAAAAAGTGATTTTCACAAACCTAAAATAGAATATGTTTTGAGGAAATTGGAACACGTTTGCTTAAAATTTATTAGTGCAATCTCTATTTCTTAGAAGTTATAGCTTAGTAAAAATTATAGAAAAAGCCCACCTTTCAGTAGACTTAGTAATGATCTTTAAAAGACAAGAAAGCCACGCTATCTTCATCCATCATATAAATCAAGCGATTTTCTGCATCAATACGACGTGACCAAGCTCCTTGGTAGTCATACTTGAGTGGTTCTGGTTTACCTATTCCTGTAAAGGGATCACGTTGAATATCCTTGATTAGTTTATTGATTCTTTTTAACGTTTTCTTATCCTGATTTTGCCAGTAGCAATAATCTGCCCAGGCATCTTCTGTAAACTTGAGCAGCATTTCTTACTCCTCAATAACATGAACCTGAGTACTTCCAGCACGAACTTGAGCCATTCCTCGCAAAACCTTATCAGAAAGTTCCTTATTTTGAGCAATTCTCAGGGTTTCTTGGATACTATCCCACTCACTCTTTGAAAGTACTACAATGTCCTCGTCTGGATTTTTATTGACCACCGTCAAAGGCTCAAATTCATCATTTACCTTCTTCATGTAGTCTTTTAAATGATTTCGGAATGTTGAGTAAAGAACTGCTTCCATAACCATACCTCGTTTTACCTCTTTTCCACTATTATACACGAAAAGAAAGAAATTGTCAGGAACTTGTACAAGATTTTCTTTTCTATCTATTTATTCGTAAAAAATCTCAAAAAGCCTACTTTTCAGTAGACTTAGTTTCTTTCTATTCTTATCGGCACTCTTCCAAAATTCTGCTCTGCTATACTTGATTTTCCCAGTTGGTAAATCTGGTCTGCCTTTTGGGTCATAGTATCCCAAGGCTCTTTGCCAATTCGGCTGACTAGACTGACCTGACCTTTCAAAGAATTGAGCTGTTGCCTGCCTTTTTCAGTAAATCCAAGGACATGAATGGCTTCTGGCAAGTCACCTTCTCTAGCCTGCACCAAGATATAGGTCAATAGGCGTCTGACACGCGCCTTGGTGTAACGTTTGGTCGCAACCGCCTCAACCAAGTCTTCCACAGACTGGGCTGTCTTGATGGCATCCTTGATGCGTACTGCCATTTCTTGATTGACCTGATAGATCGTTGTTAAGTCTGGATTTGACAAGATTTGATAGCGGAGCAAAAGAAAATAGTCGTCCCAACTCACCTTATTAGCCTGCTCAAAGAGAGCAACAGATGGCATAAAGCGTTCTAAGAAGTGTTGGTCCTTCTGGTGCTGACGGAGGGCTGTCGCCGAGGCAAAGTCCACATCCTTGTCGACAGAATGGTAACCAGCCCCCTGACGCTGAATCGGATGCAGGTTGATGTTGTACCCAGCAACCGCCTTAGCATAGGCCAGAGCAAGAACATGATTGGGCGTATTACCAGAAAAATCAAGACCTGCAAATTCCTTCCACATGGCTTGGGTTTTCTGAGGATAGGAGAGAGAGTCAGGCAGATTTTCCACAAATTTCTCCATCTCAGCACCTTTCTCTGTGTATAAATCAGCGATTTTCTGGTAATCCAGAACTTCCTCCGTCCCAAAGGCTAAGTTATCAATCCCTAACTGAGCTAAGATATCCACAGCTCCTTGACCAAAGAAATCAGCTGCCTGAACACTGACTAAAAAGGGCAATTCTACTACCAGATCCGCGCCATTTTCCAGTGCCATCTGGGCCCGTGTCCACTTATCCACAATAGCAGGCTCGCCTCTCTGCATGAAATTCCCAGACATGGCAATAATTTTCAGTCCCTCTGCCTGATCCAGCAGGTATTTATGGCCATTATGAAAAGGATTGAACTCCGCGATAATACCTGTGATGGTCATGCTAATCTCCTACTTCTGCGCCACAAAAAACCAACGGGTACTGGTTTCTGTTGGCTCCTTGTCTTCAAAGTCTGCATAGAGTTTGAAAGATTTGAAACCGGCCTGTTCCAGCAAGATATCATAGGTCAGAACCTCATAAGTCCGCTCCTCATGCACTTCATCGTGTCGACTAAAGGAGCCGTCAGCCTCCTTGATAAAAAAGGTCAATTCATGCACGATGGAGTGAGGAGTCGCATCCTCGTAGGTATCCCATAGCATGGCAAAATCATCTGCATTCTCATGGTAGGAATAGCCTGGAAAAACTTCATCTGTCTGGTAGGTCGAATGCACATCAAAGATGAAGATGCCATCTTCGTTGAGAGCATTATAGACTTCCTTAAAGACGTCCCCTACTTCCACCTCATCCTGCATATAGCAGATAGAGTCCGAATAACACGTGACAAAATCATATTGACCTGACTTGGACAAATCCAGCATATTGCCTTCAATAAATTCAATCTTTTGCTTGGCTGAAGCCGCTCTCTTTTCGGCAATCTTCAACATATCCGCACTCAAATCAAGACCAGTCACATCAAAACCAGCCTGAGAGAAGCGCACAGATTGAATTCCTGTCCCACAAGCCAGTTCCAAGAGTTTCTTTCTCTCCTTGGTCTTAGGCAAATGACGAAGCGAAAAATCCGTCCATCTATCGTATAAACTGTCGTCCATGACCGCATCGTAAACAGCCGCAAAAGTTTCATAAGTTGCCATAATCATGATACCAAGAGCGTCAATGGCAAACACCACTCGCCCTATACCTTTCTATCCATTTTCTTCTAAAATAAGTAAAGAAACCCAGTTGACTACAACTGAGTTCATCTTCTAAGCAAGAGCTTCTGAAATATCTACCGAATTTGCCTCATGCCATAGCTTTTCTAGGTTATAGTGGGCACGCATTTCTTCTGAAAAGACATGCACAACGACAGCGCCTAGGTCTAGTAAGACCCAACCTCCAGCCGCATCGCCTTCGACATGACTGCCTTTAAAGCCTGCTTGGGCTACTTTTTCACGGATATTATCAGCGATAGCATCCAACTGACGGCTATTCATAGAGCTAGTGATAACAAAGTAGTCTGTCACACTGGTCAAATCTTGTACATCAAGTGCGAGGATATCCTCCGCACGTTTCTCATCCGCCGCTTTCACGACTAGTTCTAGTAATTCTTTTTCGTTCATTTAGTCCTCTTTCAAATAGTGCACAAAGGCGTTATAGGTTTCAAGGGTTTGGGGATAGATGGGGAATCCCTGATGAGCCAGATACTCCACGGTTCGAGCTGTTTCGTAGGCCACCGCCTTATTAAGCGATAGACTTGCAATCTCACGCGCTACATCCACTCCAGGAAAGGCACGATTATGCTCGATATAGTCTGCGACGTAGATGACCTTATCTAAGTCTGTCATCTGACTAGACCCGACTGTATGGATTTCAATAGCTCGTAGGATTTCTGGATCATGCAAATTCAAATCTTCTTGAATCTTGTAGATGCCAACCATACCATGCCAGACATTATTGCCCCAGTTTTTGAGGTCAGGGTCTAGCTGATAACGGTCAATCAAGCCTAGAAATTCCTGATCTGATAGCTTTTTAGCGTAGTCATGGAGAAGACCTGCAAGACCTGCTTTCTCAGTATCGACCCCAAACCGCTGAGCCAGTTCTATGGCTGCACGCTCCACACCCAAGCAATGGGTTAAGCGTTTTTCAGGCAGAAGCTCTGCCATTTTTTCCAACAAAGCCTCACGAGAGCAGTTGATATAGTCTTGATAGGCCATCAGTAGAGACCCTCCTTCTCGATGTAGTCTAGCACAGGCTGAGGCAGGAGAAAGTTGGGTTTCCGACCTTGGGCAAGGAAGTCACGCACCATGCTGGACGAGATATCCATGAGAGGCACATCCACCCAGATAACTGGATAGGAAGTCCCTGCCTTGTAGCGTGGGCGCTGAACTCCCACAAACTGAACCATATCTACCAGTTCATCAATTCGGTACCACTTAGGCAGATAGTCCACCATATCGGCACCGATGATAAAGTAATAATCTGTATCTGGATTCTTCTCTGTTAAAATCTTCATGGTGTCGTAGGTATAGGAAATTCCCTTGCGCTCCAACTCAATAGTTTCAATGTCCAGACCTTCAATCCCCTCAATCGCCAACTCAAGCATCTTGAGACGATGGTGTTCAGGGATGGTTTCCTTTTTATCTACATGAGGAGGTTGGTATTCTGGCATGAGCAAAACCTGATCCAGTCCTAACTGTTGCCGTACTTGGTCCGCAACAATGAGATGGGCATTGTGAACAGGGTTAAAATTTCCCCCTAAAATCCCGACTTGTTTGCGTTTTTTCTCCTTGATTTCTGGCTCCAACTCTACCTTGGTAAAGGGAGTCAATAGTTCAATTGCCATAGGCTAGTCTCCTTTATTTCTCTGTAAAAACAGTTGTTTGGAGTATGTTTTTAGATTTCTTTGACTTTTTTAGAAATCTTGCGATTTTCTTTCTTGCTGGATTGTTTAAACAAAATCAAGATGCGTCCGATTTTTTGGACTGTATCCACACCGATTTCTTCTTCCAAGATTTCAGCTACTTCGTGGATATTTTCATCTGTGTTTTGCAAGAGCGTTACTTTAATCAATTCGCGGGCGTCAAGAGCCTGACGGACACTGGTTTTGATTTGGTCGTTAAGCCCATTTTTCCCGATTTGGATGATGGGTTTGAGGGTGTGTGCCTGGCTGTTGAGGAAAGCACGTTGTTTTGATGTTAATGACATAATTTCTTCCTTGTTTTTTTGATAGTTATTTTAGGTGGTGAGGGACAGTCGGAACTAATTTTTCAAAGATCTCATCTTTGGAAAATGGATTTCCTGACCTCACAATTGAGCCTTGGTCTCAATTGTGCCCCTTGCCAATCTACAGATTGGCAAGATCCCACGGCAATAACTATCTTTTTATGAGCTCACTTTGTTCGCTCAGTGATTTTAGTTTAAATAATTGCTTTTCGTGTGACGACGGCGACGCCTTCTGGTGCCCAGACGGCGACTTTGGCTGTGCCTGTTACACGGATCCAGCCGAGTCCAGAGATGACTAGGTCTGTCTTTTCCTTAATGTTAAATACATGTTGGACTAGTTTTGGAAAATCTTCTTTTTCCTTGCTATTTGGAGGAGTGAGAAGGCTTCCAAGGTGCTTGTCGTAGAAAGCACTAGCTCCTTCTAGCTTAGTACGATGCAATTTGAGTTCATTGTCAAAGAAGGCTGTAAAACCTTGCTTTTCTCCTGCAATAAAGTCAAAGCGTCCGAGACCACCTAGAAACAGGGTTTGTTCAGGATTGAGCTGGTAGGTTTTAGGTTTGATTTCCTTTTTAGGGCTGACATACTTGAGGTTTTTAGCCGTCAAGTAGTGGGCCATCTGGTGACGGTGGATGATTCCCGGCGTATCGTAGATATAAGATCCATCGTCAAGCGGAATCTCAATCTTATCCAAGGTTGTCCCTGGGAAACGCGAAGTCGTAATGACATTCTGGTCACCCGTGATTTCTTGGATAATGGCATTAATAAGAGTTGATTTTCCAACGTTGGTCACACCGACAACATAGACATCGCGGCCCTTACGGTAGTGTTCAATCTTGTCAATGACTTCCTTTATGGCATGTTTATTTTGTGCCGAAGTTAGGACGACATCGACTGGACGAAGACCTTCTTCGTGGGCACGCTCCATGAGCCACTGGCTAATCTTGCCCGGTTTAACAGACTTGGGCAGGATATCTTTTTTATTTCCTACCAAGAGGACATCATTGCCTGAGACAAAACGTGGCAATCCTGGGATAACAGAGCCATTAAAATCAAAGATATCAATGACATTGACCACTAAGGCATCACTGTCTCCCACCTCGTGCAAGAGCTTGAGAAAATCATCGTCCGTCAACTGGACATCCGTGATTTCATTGTAGTGGCGGAGACGGAAACAGCGTTGGCAATAGACTTCACCAGTCTCCAAACCTTTTTCAAGTGCCGACTGGGGAGTAAAACCAAGACCAGACTTGTCTGTCGTCTGAATGGTTGCTCCACAACCAATACAGAGAATTTCTTCCATAGTTAAATTCCTTTTTTATATGTAATCGGTCCGTACTTTTCAGTGATTTTTCGCATCACACGGCGCTCACGAGCTCGGTTAATCTGCGTTTTGATCGAGTCATGTTGGACCAAGGGTTTGACTAAAATCGAGCGAATGCCAGCACGGTGGGCTGCTCGAATATCTGTCATGAGCTGGTCACCAACCATGACTACTTCACTTTTCTCATAGTGGAATTCCTTCATGGCACGATCAATCCCAAATGTGAAGGGCTTCAGAGCCCAATAAACGTAATCAATTCCAAACTTCTCAACTGCACGTTGAACGCGCTTTTTGGTGTTATTTGAGACTACGATAATGCGAATGCCCGCGTCCCGAAGGTCATGTAGCCATTGCTTCATCTCTGGCGTCCCATCAGGGTTGTTCCAAGCAATGAGGGTATTGTCCAAATCGACCAAAACAGCCTTGATTCCCTGCGCCTGCAGACTTGGGACTGTCAGATCATAAACTGCTTCCACAGCAAAATCTGGCATGTAATTTTCAATCGCCATTCTGGCTCCTTTTCTTTTATTTTCTAGTAATTTTCTTCAGCCATTGAGATAAGGCCACCCATAAAATCAAGCTAGTCATTAAGATATAAATCCAAGCATTTGGCTCTTCTGTAAATGGTAGAGGAACATTCATTCCGAAGAAACCTGTAATAACCGCAAGTACTGCTAGTAAGACGGAGATAATAGTCAAAATTGACAAACTATCATTCAAGTTATTGTTTAGGATGTTGTTGTAAGAAGCTGAGAGTTGTTGCAAGACTTGAGAAATCAAGTCTGTCATAGACACCAACTGATGGGCTTCAATCATGGCATCATCAAACTGCTCTCGTTCGACATCATTAAATCTCCGATAAAGAGCATGGCCCTGGATATGTTCCAAGAGGAGTCGATTTTGTTTTGCTGCTGCTGTCAAGTAAACCATACCAGTCTCCAAGTCAGAGAGGGCGAAGAGATTTTTCTTTGTTGTAGTTTGACGTAGCAAGGCACTAATTTCGTCCTTACTTTTATCCATCTCTTCAATGACAGGATAATAAGCGTTACTGATAATCTCTAAACCAGCAAAGAGAAACTTGTAAATAGAAAGCGACTCATGGCTATCCAGATAAGCTGACATCTGATCAATGACATAAGCATTCTTATGGTTGCTGATGGTAATCATTCGTTGTCTTTCGACGATAAAGGTCATGGGAATCGCTTCATAATATTCTTTGTCTTTTTCTAAATCAAGAACATTATAAATAAAGGTTACCGTCTCCGTTTCACGGTTATAATCCATATGAGCTCGTTCATTTCTATCCAGAGCATACTCAATGGTTTCCTTGTCCAATCCATAGATGTCAGAAAGATCTTCCATATTTTTAATCTTATCCACATCAAGGTCTATCCAGGTACAACCATTGCCCAACTGCTTTTCTAAAACCATCTTTTCTCCTTTATTAAACTCTTTCTATTGTACCACAAATTACTTAAAATAACAGGTCTAGTCTGTGCGTGAGAAATTGCTGACGACGGTGATATTCCGATTGGGAACGAAGTGCAGAACCTGGTCTTCTCCTCTGAGTTGCGTTGTTCGAATGCCGACGCTGACAACCTTGCCCGAGACAGTAATAGGACCATTTGTCAAAACGACCTCATCTCCCACATCCAGTTGACGTTCAAAGAGGATGAAAAAGCCATTGATGACATCAGACAGAAAACCTTGGGCTCCCATACCAATGGCCACCCCAGCAATCCCAGCCCCTGCCAGCAAACTAGAAACTGGCAAACCCAAAATAGACAATATACAGTAAAGTAAAAAGAAATAGAGGGTATAATTAAACACATTCTCTAATAAACGTGAGATGGTTTTCTGACGCCCAACATCGTGACGAGACATTTTTAGAGAAGGTTTAACAATTCTCTGCACCATGGTATGGAGCAATTTCTTAGCTATATAAAAGAGTAAAAATAGAAATAACAGAGAAATTAACTTGGTTAAGATATTTTCAATAATCGTTGTAACATCAAGCTTATTGAGGTAGGTTTGAATAAATTCTTGCATAGAAAACTCCTTTCATTTATTATACCATACTTTCAGAAGTGATGAATCTCCATAAATATTCAAAAATAATAGCAAAAATAGACAGAAAATTCTTGATTTTAGCTCATATTTATACTATAATCATAAACATTACACAACAAAAGGAGATTGTTATGAAAAAATGCATTCATGCTTGGAATAAGGCAAGCCTGATCAAACGAATTTTGATTGGTATGATTATTGGAGGAACCCTAGGTCTGACACTTCCTAACATTTCAGGAATTGGTCTACTCGGAGATCTCTTTGTTGGCGGTCTAAAAGCCATCGCACCAATTCTGGTATTTGCCCTCGTTGCTAACGCCCTTTCCCAACATCAAAAGGGACAAGATAGCAACATGAAAACGGTTATCTTCCTTTACTTGGTAGGAACCTTTGCAGCGGCACTTGTTGCTGTCCTAGCAAGTTTCATCGTACCTGTTGAAATTACCCTAAATAGTGCTAATACCGATATTGCTCCACCAGATGGAATTGGCCAGGTCCTCAGCAACCTCTTGCTCAAACTGGTTGACAATCCAGTCAATGCCCTTATTACTGCCAACTACATCGGTATCCTATCATGGGCAGTTATTTTCGGGATTGCTATGAGAGAAGCCAGCAAAAATAGTAAAGAATTGCTGAAAACCATGGCTGATGTGACTTCTAAGATTGTCGAATGGATCATCAACCTAGCTCCGTTTGGAATCCTTGGTCTTGTCTTCAAAACCATCTCTGATAAGGGAATCGGAAGCCTAGCTAACTATGGAATCTTGCTTGCCCTCTTGGTGACAACTATGTTCTTTGTGGCTCTGGTAGTCAATCCACTAATTGCCTTCCTCTTTATGAAGAGAAATCCTTATCCCCTCGTTTGGAAATGTTTGCGTGTCAGCGGTGTGACAGCCTTCTTCACTCGTAGTTCTGCGGCTAACATCCCTGTCAACATGAAACTTTGTCACGACCTTGGACTAGATCCAGATACCTATTCGGTTTCTATCCCACTCGGCTCTACTATCAACATGGCCGGGGCAGCGATTACTATTAACGTTTTAACCCTTGCTGCAGTAAATACTTTGGAAATTCCTGTTGACTTTGCGACAGCCTTTGTCCTCAGTGTTGTAGCAGCAATATCAGCCTGTGGTGCTTCTGGTATTGCCGGAGGATCCCTCCTTCTTATCCCCGTTGCTTGTAGCCTTTTCGGTATTTCTAACGATATTGCCATGCAAGTTGTTGGGGTTGGATTTGTGATTGGGGTCATCCAAGATTCATGTGAAACAGCTCTCAATTCTTCTACTGACGTCCTCTTTACTGCTGTTGCCGAATACGCAGCAGCCCGTAAAAAATAACTCATAAAGACAAGCCTGCTCAGGTCTTGTCTTTTCCGCTTTTATTCTAACTTACTAGGAAATCCATATGTCTATTAGCCAACGTACGACCAAGCTCATCTTAGCTACCTGTCTTGCCTGTCTTCTTGCTTATTTTCTCAATCTCTCCTCAGCAGTTTCAGCTGGAATCATTGCCCTCTTGAGCCTATCCGATACCCGTAGAAGTACCTTAAAACTGGCCCGCAATCGCCTCTTTTCCATGCTTCTAGCTCTAGCTATTGGGGTTTTGGCTTTTCACTTGAGCGGATTTCATATCTGGAGCCTTGGCCTCTATCTAGCCCTCTATGTGCCTCTAACCTACAAGATGGGCTGGGAAATTGGCATCACACCAAGCACGGTTTTGGTTAGCCATCTCTTGATTCAAGAGTCAACCTCTCCAAACCTTCTAGTCAATGAATTCCTTCTCTTTGCAATCGGTACAGGATTTGCCTTACTTGTCAATCTCTACATGCCTTCACGAGAAGAGGAAATTCATCACTACCACACATTAGTAGAAGAAAATTTAAAAGATATCCTCCAGCGCTTTAAATATTATTTATCCAGAGGGGATGGACGCAATCGAGCACAGCTGGTTGAAGAATTGGATACCCTTTTGGAAGAAGCCCTTAGACTGGTCTATCTAGATCACTCTGACCACCTCTTGCACCAGACGGACTACCATATCCACTATTTTGAGATGAGACAGCGACAAAGTCGTATCCTGCGAAATATGGCCCAGCAAATCAACACCTGTCACCTAGCTGCCAGTGAGAGCCTGATTTTAGCCCAACTCTTTTCAAAAATTGCAGGCCAACTAAGCCAGACCAATCCTGCTTCTGATTTGCTAGATGAAATTGAACGTTATCTGGAAGTCTTCCGTAATCGCAGTCTGCCCAAGACAAGAGAAGAATTTGAAACCCGTGCCACGCTCCTACAACTCCTACGTGAAGCAAAAACCTTCATCCAAGTAAAAGTTGACTTTTACCAAAAATATGGACAGTAAAAAAGAAAACTTCAGACCAATCACAAAAGGTGAATATCTGAAGTTTTCTTTTATTTGTAAGTTATTACCATAAAGGTTAATAATAGGACAAATAAGGCCAAACTGATCAATAAAGTAAGAACCTTTACCAAGGTGTTACTCTGCCAGTAGCTCGGCTTACCAATATTGCTAGTTGCATCCGTTGAAAACAACTGATTTTGACGAGGTTGTATGATTACCAATACAATCAAAGCAAGGGATAAAAGAATAGCTAAAATAATAAGAATTTCAATCATAGACCTACCTCAAAATTCCTATCAAAGTAGAAATCAAACCAATTAAAATCATTAAAGCTAATAAGAGTGAAAAGGTCCGACTAATCTTTTCCCCTCGAGTTGCTTTCTCTTTCTTGATCGGTTTTTGTTTCAACTCTTCCATGCGACCTTCAACGTCTTTGTAAAATAAATCTTCATCTGACATGTTAGCCTCCTAAAACAACTTTCATGGTTTCCTGATATCTCACCAAGTCAACATAGTTTGCATGTTGGCCTTGCTTCCCAAGTGCCAGACTCATTTGGGTAACATCTGAAAGGGCCAGTTTAATGGTCTCAACCAAAGCAGAAGCTTCACTACTTTCAAATAAATGGTCTGGAGCGATATAAAGTCTATTATGCACAGTTTGGTTAAATCCAAGAATCAAAAGATTATGTTCAAAAGCCTGACGCACTGCCTGCAACAACTCATTGCTGTGATTAATATCCAAGTAAATATCTGACAGTTGATACAGTTCCTGAATCTTCTGTGGACTGGCGTTCTGATAAAGTACCACATTAGGATAACGAAGCATATCTAAGAGCTTAGAAGACATCTCTGTCACCGCTGCGATACGGAAAGTAACATCAGGCAAGGCTTCTACGATTGCTTCCACTTGCTCAATCTGATCTGAATTAGTCAAGATTAAGACATCTCTTCGAAGGAAATTATCACGTTTGAACTGATAATGGTAACCCAAATGCACAAACTGAGCATGGTATTTCTCGTCAGTCAATTCTAAAGCACGTTCATAAGTCGCCTTGTTTGGAATGATAATCTTCTTAGTACGCACATCATCGCTTTCCAAAATTAACTGCATATTGCCTGGAATGGCATCATAGAGAGGCTCCTGCCATACTAAGACATCTGATCCAGACTTGTCTGGATGATGGAAGGAAACCAAGAAAGGAGTCGCTAAGGTATTAAAGATAAGCTGATGGCTATCTAATCCTAAATCTTGCAAAAAGAAAATTATAAATTCAACCTTATTTGCAAAGCAACGTATGGACTGACCAGGCAAAGTCAATAAGATATCACCCGTCACATGGTTTTCCAGCAAGACTTCCTGACCATTGACATCTTGGTAAACCGTCATAATCGGCTCACTATCAGCACTATAAGTCGTTGTAGCAAAGCAAGCTCCAAAGCGATTATAATGATCAACTTGACGGACTCGACCTTCCAGATCTTTCCAGTCCACCTGCTTGACTAAACGAGCCTGCATTCCATCTGCATAATGAATAACAGCCCTCTCCTGCGTCACGTCTTCAATACGAGCAGATTGATTATCTCCTAAAATCTCCCAAAAATCTGGAACAGGAACTTGGTTGAAATAGAGAGGTTTTCCCTTTTCATAGCCTAGATAATAGGTAAATGGGGAGACCAAACCATCAGGTAGAAAACCATCTGCATCGATGACCACTCCAAATTGAGAAAAACCAGTAGCTACTAAACTTTCATGTAAATCTCGACTTTCCTGAGTATAACAATCATAAAGTTCAATCATGGAGCACCTCCTCTACTGTTTTCTTCCACTTTTCTAAAATTTCTTTGGTTAAGAAGCCTTCTGCAATCTGATAAGAATGGGCACGCATAGCTTCCAAACGATTTTCATGATACAATTGACAAATCTTAGCTGCATAAGCTTGCTTGATTTGGTCTTCCACATGGTCAGATGAACTTGGAATCAGATAACCATTTTGCCCATCTTCTATAAAGGTCTGATTACCATAAGGTACATCAAAACCGATTAGGGGGAGACCTGATCCAACAGCTTCCATCAAGGTCAAACCAAAGCCTTCGCTGGTAGAAGCCGTCAAGTAGACTTCATACTGGCTATAAATCTGCGCAAGATCCGCATGCCCCTTGAGCTGGATATAATCCTCAGCCTGATGATTTGCAATAATTTCTCTAAGCAGAGAATCTTCTCCTCCACTACCATAAATATCAAAGGTTAATTCAGGGATTTCCTTACGCGCCTCAATGACCGCCTTGACCAACCAGTCAATGTGTTTTTCTTTGGCAAGACGTGAAGCGGTAATCAATGAAAATGGCTTACGTCCTTGACTTGACTCTGTCAAGGAATCAATACTTCCTACAGGAATGGTAACAACCTTTGGTTGGTGCTGGGTGTATTTGGCAAATTGCTCTTGCAACACTTCATTTTGTCTATCAGTTGATACGATAAAGAAGTCAACCTTATCTGCATTTGTAAATTGGTAATCATAATAGTTGTTCCAAAGGATGTAATCCTCATTTGTAGCATTTTCACTATAATGCTCCGCATGAACAACAACCGCTAAATGCGCCGCTTGCGCTTCCTCAAACACAACCTGTCCAATGCCTGTCTCCCTATCAAGAATGACCAAATCAGACTTGTTCAAATTCAAGGATTTCATAAAAGCACGCATAAAGGCTTGCTTTCCATAGAAAATCTTATCCTTGAAACGATAAACTTCTTCCTTCCCTTGATTCATCAAGATATCATAGGCCGGAGTCCCGTCTTCATTGTAAAAAGTCCGTTGGTATAGAACTGCAACATTGTCCTTAGGAGCAAAGTATTCGGTACAATAACGCGTATAAGAAAAATAATCCTTACGAATCAGTTTTCCTTGAAAGACATACTCGGCATGTTGAACCAAGTCCTTGTTCTCATCAACCAAATAACAGGTGACAAACTTATCTTGGTCAGAAAAGAAGACACGCAAGACCTTGCCATTCTTTTCTCTACGACTTTCCACACCGCCGAAAATAGCCAGGACATCATCCACTGTCACACTAGTTGGTGCAATCTTGATATCTGTAAAGTGATTATAAAGCCAGATAACTTGCTCATCATCAAAACCAATATTGGCTGTTAAGTGCTGAATATTATCAGCTAAAATCATATCTGTAAAGATAAATTTAGAGGGTAAATTCAAACTTCGAAAAATACCGGCACGATAGGCTTGAGCATATTCTACACCGCTACTAGCCCAACCAATTCCTAAATTTATATTGTAAATTGTCATATTTTCTCCTCTTATGGAAAATGAGTCACGATTTCACCTTTTGGAGTGACCTCAACCAACCCCATTAGGAGATTACGCACCATATCCACACGAATTTGTTCCTTCATGGTTTCAAAGCCTGCATAGGCTTCTTGATAGTACTCTACAATAGGATTTTTCTGGGCAGCAGACTGACCGCTAATAGCCATAGATAATTGCTGAAGATAATCCACCTGCTCTACCCAATTATAGTCAATGGCCTTAAGTAGGGAAAGTCGTAAAAACTGTTCATATAAATCATGCTGTTCAAGTAAGGTTCTTTTTTCAGAAAGTTCTTTATCAATAATCTGCTTAATAAAAGAACGAACTTCAGTTTTATTTGTTACATCAATATCTTCTGGAAGTTCTTTAACATGAAAACTAATATTAGTTACGATAAAGTGAAACAACAATTCTCGACTCTCGTATTTTGAAGAAACTACTTGATCTATATAGGTATCAATAATTTCTCCCACAACATGCTCTAAATCACGGGAACCATCTATTAATCGATTCCTCTCTTTATACATCATTTCTCTTTGAATATTCATACTCTCAGCATATTCCAGAGTATGAATACGTGCCGAACGTCCAGCACTATCACTAGAATATTGTGCTTTAGCAACAAGATTACGATACTTACGTCCCTTTAAAACTTCTGGTTGTGACATATCTTGAACTTGATAATCTTTATACTTCTTATGTACCCAAGATGGACCATATTTCTTAATAACATCATCCTCCAGAGATACAAAGAATTTACTCATGCCAGGATCTCCTTGGCGACCAGAACGTCCACGGATTTGAAGATCAACACGCTGACTTTCCATCCGCTCTGTTCCGATAACAATTAAGCCCCCCAGTTCTGCAACTCCCTTACCAAGTTTGATGTCTGTACCTCGTCCTGCCATGGAAGTAGCAACTGTCACAGCTCCCATCTGACCTGACTCTGAGATAATTTGTGCTTCACGCGCTACATTGTGAGCATTCAGAACATTATGGGCAATCCCTTCTCGTAACAAAAGCGATGAATACAAATGGGACATTTCTACCGATCCAACAAAGACCAACAAGGGATTCCCCTTTGCATGGTATTCTTTGATGTACTCCAAGGAAGCATATACTTTTTCAGGTAAAGTAACATATAAATTGTCTGGATAGTCAATTCGTTGTTTAGGGCGGTTAGTAGGAATCCGTACAACAGCCATATTATAAGTCTCTCGAAATTCTTTTTCCGCAACTTTACCTGTACCTGTCATACCAGAAAGTTTATTAAACATTTTAAATAAACTCTGATACGTAATAGAAGCCATAGCACGCGTCTCTGGAGAAAGTTTGACATGCTCTTTAGCCTCGATTGCCTGATGAAGTCCTCCTTGTAGTTTAGTTTGTTCTAATAAACGTCCAGAACCTTTATCTACAAGAACCATCTCATTGCCCCTAATAACATAATCTTTATCTTTTGTATAAAGCTTATGAGCCCTCATTGCGTATGCTATGTGGCGAGCAAAGACCGCATTTTTTTCATTATATAGATGGTCAATCCCGAAGAAACTTTCCGCTTCCTTGGCTCCCTGTTTCGTTAACCAAACTTCTCCCTTCTCCTCTTTGTAAATAAAATCTTCACCTTCTACTAGCGTAGTCATAAGAGTATTAACAATACCATAATGATTAGACTGAACTCTAGGAGCTCCAGCGATAATTAAGGGAGTTTGGGCGCTATCTAACAAAATATCATCTATCTCATCAATAATCGCATAATTAAAGGGACGCAAAAATTTACCTTCCTTATTCGATGCTAAATTATCATTTAAATAATCAAAACCCAAGTTACTATTTGTTGTATATATAATATCAGAGTTATACATCTCCCTCTTTTCTTCAACAGAGAAATCTTTACCACTTTCTACAAAAGGAACTCCTATTGTTAAGCCTAGAAAACGGTAAACCTCTCCCATCTCCTCAGCATCTCGCTTGGCAAGATACGCATTCGGGGTAATAACCATTGTCCCTTTTCCTGTTAAAGCATTAAGGTAAACAGGCATCGTTGCTGTCAAAGTTTTTCCTTCTCCAGTACTCATTTCAGCGACGTTTCCCTGATGGATAACGATTCCTCCCATTACCTGGACATCATAAGGAAACATCCCCAGCACACGCCTATCCGCTTCACGAACAACTGCAAAAGCCTCTACCAAGAGATCATCCAAAGTTTCTCCTTTAGCCAGACGTTGGCGAAACTCCACTGTTTTAGCAGCCAATTCTTGATCCGACAAAGATTCCATCTTATGCTTTAGAGCATTGATTTTTTTTAGAATTTTTTTAACTCTTCTAAGTTGAAAACTCTGATAAACCTCTTTAATCACGATTAATCTCCTCAATAGAAAAAGAATAAAAATCCAAAGATTCAAAGCCAGCACTTAAGAGATGAACTTGATAGGTGTGGGCTTCTTCAGGGTAAATAAACGTAAATCTTTTATTTTTTTCAATTTTTTCTTCAATTACATCACCATATCGATCAAAAAATGTAATTGATGTGTACACACCTTTTTTAGGCTGGCAGTCAAATTTCATAATTAATTGATATTCTTGTTTTCTTTTCAACAATGGAAGGCTTGGTTGTTTTCGAGCGGCTTGATAATTCGTATGCGAAACCCAACCTTGAATTTTAGTCCCTGAAGGAACTAATGGATTATATATGCTTACATGAGAGTCAGAATGATAGGTCACCTTCGTACCGTAAATATACATATTTAGTCTGTCTCCCCATTTGATATCTGGTCTCTGTCTAATAATCATACTTCACCTCGTCCAAATCCTGTTTTCAAAACCATATGATAGAAATGCAAAAACCAGGCAACATTTTCCCCAGTATCATCATTATGTCGACCAGAAGTACCTCTGGATAGTATCTTAGCACCTGTATTACATAAATGTTCCACTAACTCTTCGTAAGCCTGAGGATCCATATCTTCATCCTTCATATAGGATAGACCAAAGGTTGTGTTTGAAAAATCTGCTTTTTTGAAGGATTCCCAAAAATATTGATCCAATTCAATCATATGACTAGAAGCCACTCCACCTGTTTGATGTCTTAAAATATCAAATCCTGTATTAAACACTCCCGGTGCATCCAAGCGACCACGTCTTGCAATCGTTCCAATATTCGTCAAAGGTTTCCCAACAACAACGGCATATGGCTCAAAAAAAGAGCCATAATAAAGCGCTGGAAAGGTCCCCATAGAAAGTCCCGATAAAATTAAATCACTAGATGTCAGGCCTAAATAGTCAAGGTAATACTGGATGGTTTTTCTAACCTTACTTTCTAACTCTTCACTTCCTATATAGAAAGCACCACCTTCTATACGAGGATCTGAAAACAGAAGGAAAGGACATCCTAGATTTTTCATCATCCAATAGCCTTCAAAACCTTCCGCAGGTCGATATCCTGAAAAATAAATAGCTAAAGGCGGTTTAAAATCTCCTGGATGGAAGAAATAGTTAATTTCATCTCTTTTTTTATCATGAAGAGTATTTCCACCTAAAACGAATTTACCGAATTGTTTTCTACTCCAACGTTGATGAAGATTTCCAATTTTTAGTTTTCCCTTTCCTCTTGCCTCGATAGAAAGTGCCAAATAGGCATTATATGTTTGCTCAATCAAAATAGTAGAATCCAAATCCGACTCTTCAAACACAAGATCCTCTGTAATATCAGAAATCGATCCTTCAAAGATCTTTTTGACACGAAATCTAAACTCAACTCCTGATTTTTTTTCATATTCAAGCCATAATTCAATCGGTAAACTACGTGTTACAGTAATATTATAACTCCAATATACTACCTGAGAAAACTCCTCACCAAAATCTCCCTCTAATTCTATATATTCATGTCCTTGATAAGATACATTTCCTTGAAACGAATGGTGAACTTGTATTGTAGAGGGTTTCATTTTATCGCCATATCCTCCTCCAAATAGAGAAGTCGATAAATCTTTTAATAATTTTTCTGGTTCGGAGAAATCAATAGCTCTTGCACAACGTTTTTTTAGTAAATCTAAGATGTCTGAATCATTTGATTGAAAATCTTGAGGATAAAAAACTGTATAAGGATCTAAATTTTTAGAAAAAGGTAACAAATCACTCAAATAACGCCCATCTTCTATCAAAACAGCATGAAAACTTGAAATCTTATCTATCTCCATCATTTTGCGAACGGCAAGAGGTGAATCTGGACAGAAGTAGTACCAATCCATATTTTCAGGAATATCATAATGGTGTTTCCAGTTATCAATTCCTATTTGTAAAATTTTATGTTCCCTCACCATTTGTTACTTCTCCAATCCAATAATGCAATTTTTCTAAGAAACGTTTCCCTGTATGCTCTTTAATTTTGTCAATTGTAAAAATTAGCGACTGATTCCATTCCTTGAGTGTATCTAGATAATGAGACATAGCCTTGTGAAGTTCTGATACTTCCGAAAGAAGATAGCCATTCTTTAAATGCTCTACATAAACTGTCTTGACTCTATTAATTTGAGGAATCCCCGCACTTATGGCAGCTATCTGTGTATAAAGATGAGGCTGAATACTAAGATCAATAATCAAACGTACATATTCTAAATTTTTAATTAAGTCCGACTCATCATACATATTTATAAATTGATAACGTAAATTCTGATTCTCATTTTCTTCTAATGGATTCTCAGCCTCTCCATAATCTAATTCTTTTTCAAAATTGGCTACATGGATACGTTTAGAAATAATATCTTGCACCAACTCTTCAACTTGACTCATTTGTTCCTGATTTGCTGCAAAAGTACCAAAAACTAATTCTGTATCGTCTGTCTTAGCAACATATGAAAGAACTTCATAAATCCCTTCTTCATCAAGTCCCTCTTCAAAATTAAGATGGAAATAAATAATCGATTCTTTCTTTCTTTGACTTTTTCCAAGTCTTAAACGAGTATCAAAAGGAGACAGATGTTGAAATTTAGAATTTTTTTCAGGATAAAGGTTCTGTAACTGTTGAAGACTATCCTCTCTATCCACTAGAACTAAATCAACTTTTTTACAAAAAATACCCAATTCACTTAAACTTTCCTGAGGGTTACGACCAATGAAAAGACTCAAAATTTTCGTACTATTCTCCGGCAAACGAGATAAGACAAATTCATTATGTTTGTCGTGAGAAGGTAGTATATAAATATCATCCGCCTTATATTGTTGCAAGAGTTTTCTTTCAAAGAATTCCGCAATCAATTCTCCTATATTTTTATAACTTGTTTTTTTATATTGATAAGAAAAAATAGGATTTACTTCAACTCTTCCATCTTCTTGCAGATACTCTCTGAATTGCCAAATTCCTTTCAAATTCAAATAGTCTTGATAAGATGGCGCCCCATCTTTAAAATAAATCACACTCGACACAAAGCCACGATCATCCATTATATAATGTTCAAGTAACTGACCATTCTCATGAAAATATTGAATATCACTTATGAAGCCTTCCGTTCCCTGCTCCACTTGAGCATACCGTTTCCCTTGTTTGTAAACAGTGATTGCAAACGGACTATATAGGAATTCACACTCTCTATCCCATTCAATATCCCACATATTCAACACTTGTACATGTGCATCATGCAAATCCTGCATGTCATCAAACACAGAATAAACAGATGCCTCTAAAACACCATGACGATGTAAAAAATAGCGTAGATGAGGATGATAAGCTAATATCATTAGGTGGGAGGTGATTTCTTGTCTTTGAAACAAACGAATCTGATTGAAAGTATCATCGAATTCTAGTTTGAAGAAACTGCGATACCACGGTGTAATATCCGCATGCCACTGTCGCCCTGAACCGTACCAAGATGGAATAAAATAATACATACTGTCCTCCTAAATTAATGGTTTATAAGTCTCATTTAGTCTCAGAGCTATCAGTTCTTCTCTAACCATAAAAATCATTCCAAGTAGCATAAATAAAAGACCTGGAATCATTGTCAAGCGTAAAAAACGCTCATCATATAAAACAAAAAGCATGGGAAGCCCTGCAATAATAATACTATACACAGCTCCAATAAAGGCAAATCGAAAAATTAATCGATTAATAAAACGACTCGTGTCCTCCCCTGGATAAATCCCATAGATATACTCACCTGATTTTTTCATAGAATCAGCTATCTGTTCTCCACTCATACTAGTAAAAGCAAATATAAGGTTAAATGCAAACAACATCAAAAGATAAGTATAAATCCACAAAGGTTTTCCCATTGTAAATTCCCCTATCAATGTTGTATAGAGTGGATTATGAGAATCAAACATTCTAAGTAACATCAAAAGATAAATTGGCAAGGTCATAAAGGTCATAACATACATATAGGGCATCCCTCCCGCAGGCGTCAAGGACATTTCAAAATAAGAATAACGCTTAAAACGACTGTGTAAGCCAATTTTATTTACCCCCACACGGTAACGAGCACGATATAAAATGACATTGACGTAGGTAGAAACAAGTGCAAATAAAACCATTAAAATGACAACCCAGGCAGGAGGGGTTAATATCTGAATAGAATTAATAATATCTTGGGGCATATTGATGATCATGGAGGTCAGCATAATTAACATCGCTCCTCCAACACCATTACTAGCATTAATATCTGACAGCCATATCAAGAAAAAACTACCTGCACATAACAGGCTGATATTTAAGATATAAACGAGTACAGTTGAATAGGATGATTGGATAGGTAAACTTAGAACTACAGCTGCTGACTGAATAAGAGCAATCACCAAAGTTAAGTACATCTGTCGTCTATCTTGTAATTCCTTTCCACTTCCAGCGAGTCCCTTAAAAAGTGAGAGCATAGTCCATAATATCATAGCAGACATCCATGGTGAAAGACCAATAGAAAAAAGGGAGAGACTACTTAAATTCCCACCTGTAAGAGCGGTTGAGAATGCTAAATAAGCGGTCGTTCCTCCTAGAAAATCTCTACTATTCAAATCAACAAAAGGTAAACTAATTCTACTACCCAATACATATATAAATAATAGAAAAAAACTAATACTCAGTTTTTTTAAAATGATGGATGAAAATATATTTCTCATAACTGACCCTTTCCACAAATGATTACAATGTTACTATTTCCCCATCATTATAAGTAGGGATGCTTGCTTAGATATCTACGAAAACAGAAAACAACCGTTAGCAACTAATTCAGCTACCTCATGTGTTATGCATATTTATTATCGACAAGCGCTGTTTTAAAACTAATTGACTTAACTAAAGAATACAAGCACAAACAATAGTTAAATAAAGGAAGAGAAACTTTAAAATCACTCTATTTATACTCTTAGAAAATCTCTTCAAACACGTCAACGTCGCCTTGGATTATATATGTGACTGACTTCGTCAGTCTTATCTACAACCTCAAAGCAGTGCTTTGAGCAACCTGCGGCTAGTTTCCTAGTTTGCTCTTTGATTTTCATTGAGTATTAATTCCCAAATATAATAATTATATCAAAAAAAGCAGAAAAAATCTGCTCATAACTACTAATTTTTCTCCTCTCTCCTAGGTCTTATCGACTGAATACAAAGACTTTGATTTCTCATTTCTCAAACATTATATTTCAGAAATTAGTTCATCTTTTCCATTCAGAAAATATACTTCTAACTCCTCTATTATCTAAAAGGCTGAGTCAGTAGTATATCTATTTTATGATAAAATATCGCCTTGGGTAAATGAAAATCATATCATTTATCCCTGCTCCTCAATTTTCTTAACAATCTTATGGATTTAAGGATTTATATTCACTTCTAGTAACAACATAACCTCTTCAATATATCTCATCACTTCTCTATGTTCAAGTTGATCAAGTTCCAAGTCTGTTTTTATACGGTGCAATTCACCCTTAAGACTATTTACAAAATTATTTGTATCAATCCCTCTAACTCCAAGAAAAGAAATGAAATTTAAGCGTTGCTGAACATCCGATTTAATATGTTTCAAAGTATTATATTTTGAGATTGTAAAATCTCTACGATAAATATAGGTATCTCTATTCGAAAAAACTGACTTTTCAGCAATTAGGTATAATTTAAACCAAAATTCCATATCCTCACCTAAATGAGTAGGTTCATTAAACCATATCCCGTTCACGATACTTTTACGTACTAATTTACAAGCAGCAAACCTAAAAGAACAATCACTATTATCCAAAAATACTAGTTGGTTCATCAATTCCTGCCTACTGAACACTTTTTGGTGTTCTACTCGTTTAAAAGCATGAAAAAGCCACTGATTTTTAGACATGTCATAAGTCCTATAAGAAGAGACAGATATATCAGCAGTTTCTTGAATAATAGCAGAATACAGAACTTCTAGATAATCAAACTCTACCCAATCATCCGAATCAACAAAGGTAATGTACGCCCCCCCGAACGTTCGATTCCTAAATTACATGCCGAGGAAACACCGCCATTCATTTTTTCAAAATAACGAAAACGAGCATCTTTATCAACATATTCTCTACAAATGCTAGCAGAAGCATCTGTTGAACCATCATTAATCATCAAAATTTTGATAAGTTTGATTAAGTAAACTATCAAAACATTGTCGTATATAGTCCTCAACATTATAAATCGGAACAATTACGCTAATCAAATCTGGTATCATTAACTATTCCCCTCCTAGTAGAAATAACGTTTCTTTTAACCATCTCATATCTTTAGATGTAGATGAATTGCTTTCTAAAAAACCAATTCTATAGTTTAAAAGCAATCTGAGATTTTCAATATAATCTTTTGTATCTATATTTTTTGCTGCAAGAATTGATATAAATTGTAGACGTTGTTGAATATCACTACAAACAATTTCTGGATTAAGATAGTTCTGAACATCACTATATTTTCTGAGAGTATAAGCATCTCTATTTAGATAGACCACTTTTTCAGAAACAAGATAAAGCTTATACCAGAATTCCATATCCTCTCCCAACTGGGTACTTTCGTTAAATCGAATCTTTCCTAAAGCAATACGAGATACTAATTTTCCAAAAACATAGCTAAAGGAAGAATCTCTATCTAACCTCGGTAGCGCAAGAAGCAAGTCCTTTTTATTGAAAATAGATTCTGTACAGTCTTTCTGATAAGCATGAAACTCTAACAAACCTGTATTCGTACTAAAAGTTTTATATGTTGAAACTACTATGTCTGCTTTTTCCTCAATCATAGTAGTATAAAGTCGTTCTAGATAATCTGAATCTACCCAATCATCCGATTTTATAAAGGTAATGTACGGGGGGGGGGGGGGGGGGGGGGGGGGGGGGGGGGGGGGGGGGGGGGGGGGGGGGGGGGGGGGGGGGGGGGGGGGGGG